>CAMDQN010000033.1 GCA_945905925.1 Singulisphaera sp. GP187 | reverse complement strand
GATTCGGTCTCGGCCACCGCGACCAGATCGCCTGGGGTGCGGACGCGCGAGACGATGTCGTTCCGCTGCTCGCGGTCGCGTCCGCACTTCTCCGCGTCCGGGTCCAGAATGCCGAGTTTCCGGTCGCAGAACTTCACCGCGTCTGCGTTCTCGCCCGCCTGGACGAACAGCCACCGGCGGAACGTCTCCGCGACCAGCCGACCCATCGTGACAGGAACGCTGTGCGTCTCCCACAAAGTGTCGTCGGGCATCTTCAGAACGTCCGACTGAATCGTTCGGACGAACTCGGTGAATCGCGAGTACAGATCGAGTAGTCTCCGCGCGTCGTCCACCGCGTACCGCAGGAAGTCTTCGGGGCGCTCGGTGAGACCGCGGTACATCTGCGCCTTGTACTCGTCCATTACGGTCTTCTCCGGCATCGGCACACCCATCGCCTCGGCGAACTTCGCGAGACCGTCTTTACCCGCCCAGCCTTTGAGGTCGCGGAGTACCGCACGGCCCGCGCAGCCCGTCAGCGCGTTCCGCTGGCGCACCCGGCCACCCTGGATCGCTTCGCGGAACGGCTCCCAGCCGAGAGCGTACTCAACGTCCTTCGGGCTGAAGAAGAACGCGAGCCGTACTTTACCGCGGTCGGTTTCGACTGGGACGTGACGCCGAGCGATTCGCAGTAGGTCGGTCTTGTCGGTGCGTTGGATGTAGAGAAGTTTGACGCCAAGTCGCTCGGCTTCGGCGCTCAACCGCTCTCGTAAATCTGGAGGCAGTCCGCGACGGATGAAGATGACCGTTCCAGAATGGGCGGCGAAGGTGGTAGACAGCCAGCGGTCCGACAGGTTGTCGTCCCACTCGGAATCGGTTGCGACGATGTCAACGACGGTAGAACTCGACTCGGTTAGAATCTCCATAGTGCTTTCCTTTCGAGCCGCCGCGGTCTCGCCAAAGTCCCGCGGCGGCTTCTTCGTTGGTGTTGAGACTACGCCACTACGGCTTTCGCGTGGAACTGCTCGTAGATCGCTTCGACGTTGACGAGTTCATACGGTCGCGGGTCGGTGAGGAGCGGCTTGCCCTGATGGATCGCGAAGAAGTGCGTGTCTCCCTTCGCGAACTTCTCCCGCAGCCACGCACCCGTTACCGCGGCGAACGCTTCGACAACCGCACCGACGTAGGCCGGGGCGCACCCGCGTTCGGATTTGGCGAGCGCGACCGCTACCGCGATACCGACGGCCGACATCGACGTGAACCGTCGCGAGTTCCCCCGACCCGGCCCGCCCGCGACGACGGGGGTAATGACCCCGGCCGTTACCCACTCGGTGAGAGTGGAGGGCGCGACACCCGTCATTTCGCAGATGTCGTTCGTTGTGATCATTTCAACTCTCCGGTACTCGTGAAACCGACTCGATAATACCGACTTCCGGTTGTTGGCCGTGCGGCCCGTGCGACTCCGAAGCTAACCCCGATGCGGTTGGTGATTAGTGGTTGCAGGCGCTTCGGGGCGCGTCGGGTGGCTCCGTCTTCAGGCCGAGAACTGATCGAGTCGGAGATCACCAGTTGGGTGGGTAGGGCGAACAGGCTCGGTGTGGCGAAGGAAGTGTATCGAGCGCTCTGAAATATCTGGCCCTGCGCCCGTACCCGGCGCTGTTTTGCCGTAAGTGATTAGATGGCGGCGAGATGTGTCTATTTCTCGGAAAATGCTGTTGGCCCTTGACGCTTACTTCAGACGGACACATCTTTTGAACAATTGACCACTAGCGAAAAGCCCCGCTCCCTTCGTGAGAGAACGGGGCCAACGGAATCGACCGGAGCCTTACTTTCCGAGCGAAACGGCTTTCGCGAGTGATCCCGTAGTGAGGAATGGCGGAGCGGTATGCTTCGGCTCTGGTAGTGACGTGGCGGATGCCGGCAACCGACATACCGCACGGGGCCGAAGTCGAAGAGGCGATGTGCGTCGCGTTCGGCGGTCAGGATGTGTACGACTTTCACGCACACGAGACGATTCAGTGTATGGTCGAGCGGCGCAGGGGCGGCGAAACCGGAGTGCTGGCGGTGCAGGCGCTGAAGGGCGAGAGTGTGTGGAAGTTGCTCGAGGAGAAGTGGCCGGCGCAACTCTTTGCGGCGTGTCTTGCCCGCAGTCAGACGCTCGAGCAACCGCCGGCAACGAGCCACCGCTACCCGACACTGGCGCAGATGAAGCAGTGGGTGAAGGAACCGGTCGCGCACCGCGTCGAGTACAAGGACGGGTTGAGGGCGACGATGCTGTTGCTCAACGGGTTGGTGAAGGACTTCACGTTCGCGGCGCGCATCAAGGGCGAAAAGGAGCCGATGTCGGTGTTATTCCACCTGCCGCCGACGCCGAACGTGACGTACTCCGCGGCGCTGATGTCGAAGGCGGAGGAGATGTTCGTAACGGGAAATGCACCGTACCCGGTGGAGCGAACATTGCTCACGAGCGGTATCAACGCGGCCGGGCTGAAGTCGCTTGCCACCGGTGAAAAGCGGTTGGAAACGCCGCACCTCGCGGTGAAGTACGACGTGCCGAAGGAATCGCTGTTCTGGCAGAAGTGATGTTAGCCGAACCCGCATTCGCGCATCCAGCGGACGTAGGTTTTGGCGTACTCGTCGAGGTTCTCGATTGCGCCACCGCCGCGAACCGGTGAACACATCTCGAAGGTCGCGAGACCGTCGAAGCCGCCGTCGCGCAGCCCGCGGAAGAAGCTCGCGTAGTCGATGAACCCCGTGCCAAATGGCACCGCGCGCACTAACTCCGGCGTGGCCGGTTCGTAGTTCACCAACTCCGGCCGGTAGCGGTATCGCGGGAGCCTGATGTAATCGGCGTTGGTGGTGATCGCGGTGTGCGGGGCGGCGATCTTCGCGGCTTCGTAGAGATCTTCACCGCGAAGTGCTGGCGACCACGCGTCGTAACCCAACTTGCAGTTCGCCCGGTTGATGTCGCTGAGCAGTTCGAGCAGCGCGGTCGTGTGCAATCCGACATCGTGGTGGTTCTGGATCGCGACTGTGACACCGTGCGCGCTCGCGCGGTCGCACATCTCGCGGAGCGTGGTAACGACGCGCTGCCAGTTCACGTGCGGGTTCTGTCCGGGCGCCTCGTATGCGGTGAAGACGCGCACGACGTTCGCCCCGAGTTGTGTCCCAATCCGGCAGAGCGATTCAACGTAAGCGATCTGCATTTCAAGGAACGGAACCTCCGCTGCACTCGCTGGCGTCAGATCGGTGTACGCCGCGACGACCGCACACTTCACGTTGGCGGTCTGAAGTTCGTCGCGAAGTGCTGCGACCGCGTCGGCGTTGAAGTCGAGCGGCGACAGGTGCGGGCGCTTCCCCGCGAGCATGACTGCGTCATAGCCGAGCGTCGCGGCGCGACGCACGAACGCGCGCAGGTCGAGTGCCGCCTGACCCCACAGCCCGCCGTAGCTGATCGAGAACAGACCCAGTTGCATAGGTTCGCTCCGCGTGTTGCCGACATCAGAGGTGTGTTACTTCAAGATGTCCTTCACCACGTTTCCGTACACATCAGTCAGCCTGAAGTCGCGGCCCGCGTGCCGGTACGTCAGTTTCTCGTGGTCCATTCCCAACAGGTGAAGAATGGTCGCGTGGAAGTCGTGAACGTGAACCTTCTTCTCGGCCACGGTCGCGGCGATGTCGTCGGTTGCACCGTAGGCGATGCCGGGCTTGGTGCCACCGCCCGCGAGCCACGACGAGAAGCACGCCGGATGGTGCCCGCGACCCTTCGCCCCGTCTTGGCCCGGTGTGCGCCCGAACTCCGTCGTCCACACCACGAGCGTATCGTCGAGCATTCCGAGGCGCTTCAGGTCTTGGAGTAGCCCCGCGATCGGCTTGTCGATCTTTTTAGCTAACGGTTCGTGCTGCGCCATGTCGGAGTGCGAATCCCAGTTGTTCGCGGAACTGCTGTCGATGAGTTCGATGAAGCGCACCCCGCGCTCCGCGAGGCGGCGCGCGATTAGACACTGCCAGCCGAAGCTCTCCGTGTCGCCGCGCTTCAGACCGTACAGGTTGAGCGTGTCGTCGGTTTCTTTCGCGAGGTCGAACGCTTCCGGCGCCTCGAACTGCATCTTGAACGCGGTCTCGAACGACCGGACTCGCGCCGCCATGTCGCCGTCGTTGCCGTGCGCCTTGAGGTGCTTCTTGTTGAGCGCGCCCGCGAAGTCGAGTTCCAGTTCTTGCAGCGCGTCCGTGCCGGGTTGCCGCTTCACGTTCGGCACCGGTTCCTTGCCGGGCAGCACGCGCGTGCCCTGGTGGTACGCGGGCAGGAAGTCGTTCGCGAACACCTGCGTCCCGGCGTAAGGCAGGTGCGGCGCGATCACCACGAACGACGGGAGGTTCTGGTTCACGGTGCCGAGACCGTAACTGATCCAACTCCCGATGCTCGGTCGCGCGACGAAAAACGACCCGGTGTGCATCGCGAGCGTGGCCTGGAAGTGTTCGTTGTTGTCGCTAGTCATCGAGCGGATCAGACAGATATCGTCCATGCGGTCGCGCAGGTGCGGGAACAGGTCGCTGACTTCGGTGCCGCACTTTCCGCCGGGTTTGAACGCCCATCGCGGTTTGAGCAGCGGGCGCTTTTCGAGTGACAACCCGCCTCCGATGCCGAGCGTTTTGCCGTCGGCCGCGAACAACTTCGGTTTCGGGTCGAACGTCTCCATCTGAGCGACGCCGCCGGTGGAGAACAGCCAGATGACGCGCTTCGCCTTCGCCGCGAAGTGCGGTTTCTTGGGGCTGAGCGGGTCGGCGTCGGCCGCGAGCAAGTCTGAGAAGATCGCGGGGGCCAGCGACGCACCGAGCATCGAGGTTATTGCAGCGCGTCTGGAGATCATTGGAGAACTCAGGTGGGAGACTGATTTCGTTAGCCGCAAGCCGGAGGCGAGCGCGAACGTCCGTGCTCGCCTCCGGCTTGCGGCTAACCAGGGACAAACTCAATCCAAATACACGAACTCGTTGCTCAGGAACATCGCTCGCGCGAGGCTCTCCCACGCCATCACGGGAACCTGTTGGGTGTGGCCGCTCGCCAGCAGTTTCTCCGAGACCTTCGCGAGGTAGTCTCTCATCGCCTTCCCTTCCTCAGCGGTCGGGAGGCGACCGTAGAGCAGCAGGGACGCGCGGTTGACGCGGTCCTCTCCGGTCTTACCCTCGTCGCGCACGCGCTTTGCAAACTTCGTCGCCTGTTCGTGAACGAACGGGTCGTTCATCAGGTAGAGCGCTTGCAACGGCGTGGTGCTGACCAACCGGCGATCGGTGCTTGTGTTCGTGTCCGCGCCGTCGAACATCGCGAAGAACGGATGCCGCTGGAATCGCTGTGTCATAACGTACACGCTCCGTTTGTTCGTGTCGTACACTGCCTTGAACGGGCTGTGCTGCGTGAAGTTCCACGACTTCTGCTCAGGGAACGGGTGCGCGCCGCCCGGTGCGCGGTCGAGGTTCCCGGCCACCGCGAGCAGCGTGTCGCGAATGGATTCCGCGTCGAGCCGTCGCTTGTCGCACCGCCACTGGTAGTCGTTCGCGACATCGATCTTCGCGTTCGCGTCGTCTTCGCGAATGGATTGCTGGTAGGTTCGTGACAGCATGATGAGCCGGTGCATCGACTTCACCGACCACTTGTTCCCAACGAAGTGCGACGCGAGGTAGTCGAGCAGTTCTGGGTGCGTGGGCGGTTGCCCGAGTACACCGAAGTTACTCGGGGTGCGCACGAGCCCCTTCCCGAAATGGCCCTGCCAGATGCGGTTCACCATCACGCGTGCCGTGAGTGGGTTCTTGGGGTCCGCGATCCAGTTCGCGAGTTCGAGTCGCCCGCTGCCCTTCGCATCAGGTGGGAGCGTCTGACCGCCGAGCACCGAGGGGAAGTGGCGCGGCACTTCCGGGCCGAGGCGTTCCGGGTCGCCCTTGAGTTGCACGCACGCGTTCCCGACCTTCCGCTTACCTTCGGTCTTCCCTTCGGCCACCGCGTACACCGTCTCGAACGGCAGCGGCTTGCGGGCGAAATCCTCGCTCTCCTTTTGCACGGCCTTGATCTTCCCCTTGAAGCCATCGAGCGCCTTGTTTAACTCCGCGATCTTCGCTTTGCGCTCGGCTTCGTCCTTCAGTTTCTCCGCTTCAATAATCGCCTTCTCGGACAGTTTCTTCTCGGCATCCAGCGCCTTCAGGCGGTCGTTGAACTCCTTCAGTTTCGCGTCGCGATCCTTGGTGAACGTCGCGATCTGATCCGGCGGCGCGAGCGGCACGAAGTCGCGTTGCACCTTGTCCAGTTCGATGCCGGGCCGCGGGTAGCGCGTACTGGAGAAGAAGCCGTAGAGCGCGTAGTAATCGGTCTGGCTGATCGGGTCGAACTTGTGGTCGTGGCACCGCGCGCATGCGACCGTGAGGCCCAGGTAAGTGCGGCCGAGGTTATCGATCTGGTCTTCGTAGGTGAGATACCACGGGTATCGCTCGTCCTCGTAGGAGCCGAACCGCTTGGTGTTTGCGAGGTAGCCGGTCGCGATCAGTTTCGCGCTCCGGTCCGCTTCGTTTGTTGAAGAGAGCAAGTCGCCAGCGATCTGCTGACGAACGAACTCGTCGTAGGGGAGGTCGCGGTTGAACGCGTCGATCACCCAGTTCCGGTACCGGTACATTTGAGGGATCGGGTAATCGGAGTTATCACCCGCAGTGTCGGCGTAGCGCACGACATCGAGCCAGTGCCGGCCCCACCGCTCGCCGTAGGCCGGAGACGCGAGCAACCGATCGACGACCTTCGCGAACGCTTCCGGCGTTTTGTCCTTCAGGAACGCATCGCTCTCTTCGGGTGTGGGCGGAAGGCCGGTGAGGTCGTAGGTCGCGCGCCGGATGAGTGTGCGCTTGTCCGCGAGCGGTGCTGGTATCAGCCGCTTCGCTTCGAGCTTCGCCTGAATGAAGTTGTCGATGGGGTTTGCCGGGACGCTTGCCTTCGGCTCGCGGCTAACCTTGGGAATTTCTGGGCGCACCACTGGCTTGAACGACCAGAACTCTTTCGCCTTCTCGAAGTCAATTTTGTTCGCCCTGGTTCCGCCATCGCGTGGGTCGGGGGCGCCCATCTTGACCCAGGCTTCCAGGTCCGCGATCTCTTCCGGTTTCAACTTCGCGTCCGGCGGCATCTTGGGAAAGGGGCCTGCGCCCCGCACGGCTTCAATCAACAAGCTCATTTCCGGCTTACCCGGCACGATCACAGGTCCAGACACACCGCCCGTGAGTACGCCCTCGCGCGTGTTGAGCGCCAGTTTGCCCTTGAGTTTCTTCGGGTCCGCGCCGTGGCACGAGTAGCAGTGCTTCACCAGCACGGGGCGAATCTTCTTCTCGAAGAATTCGATACCTTCCGGTGTGGGTTTCGCGACCGGCGGCTTCTCTTCCGCGCGCGCGGCGGTGTCGAGGGCCAGAAGTACGAGCGCGACCCGAACGCATTGTGTGCGCATAATTGCGGGAGAGTTGTGGATGGGGCGTGCGACGCAGATCATAGTACCGGATCAAGAACCGCGTCAGCAAGCACCGAACGCGCCTCGTGATCCTTGACCCGCCGGGTGCGGTGGGTTCTGATGTGCGCTGGAGGTTCGTCATGATGCGGTTGTTGTTCGCGCTGTTGTGCGGGTTGGTTGCTGTGGCTGCGTGCGCCGAGGAGCCGAAAGCCGCCAAGCCGGTGCGCGTACTCATTCAGACCGACAAAGGCGACATCGAGGTGGAGTTGGACCCGAAGGCACCGGACACGGTCGCGAACTTCCTCAAATACGTGGACGGCAAGTTCTACGACGGGGGCAAGTTCCACCGTACCGTGACGCCAGACAACCAGCCCGACAGCAAGATCAAGATTGAAGTCGTGCAAGCCGGGATCAACCCGGACAAGATGAAAGACGAATTCAAGCCGATCAAGTTGGAGCGCACGAAGGACACGAAACTCGCGCACAAGGACGGTACAATCTCGATGGCTCGTGACGGCCCGGATACCGCGACCTCCGGCTTCTTCATCTGCATCGGCGCGCAGCCGGAACTCGACTTCGGTGGGAAGCGCAACCCCGACGGTCAGGGTTTCGCCGCGTTCGGCAAAGTGACCAAAGGGATGGACGTCCTCAAGAAGATTCAGGCCGCGCCGTCGGAGACGCAGGCTCTCAAACCCGCGATCGCGATCAAGAAAATCGCCCGCCTGCCGTGATACGACCTCCCGCCTCAACAGCCGCTCGCAAGGCCTTCGCATGACTCGTGCCACTCTCCTCGCCCTCGCCGTATTGCTGTTGGCTTCAACGGCGCGCGCCGCGGACTCGGCCGCGCTGGAGTTCTTCGAGAAGAACGTGCGACCGGTGCTGGTCGAGAAATGTCTGTCGTGCCACGGTGCGGAGAAGCCGAAGAGCGGTTTGCGCCTCGACACCCGCGACGGACTCCTGATGGGCGGGCAGAGCGGAGCGGCCGTCGTTGCCGGCAAACCGAAGGATGGGCTTCTGCTCAAGGCGATTCTGCATACCGACAAGGACTTGAAGATGCCGCCCGGCGGCAAACTCCCCGACCGCGAAATCGCGGCGCTCGCGAAGTGGGTGGAACTCGGCGCGCCGTGGCCGGAGAAGGTGGTTCTCGCTTCGCCGAACCTGATTGAACGCGCCGCGGCGAAGCACTGGGCCTTCAAACCTGTTGTGCGACCAGAGGTTCCCAAAGTTAGCCGCGAGCCGAAGGCGAACGTTCACCCCATTGACGCCTTCGTTCTGGCGAAACTGAACGACAACAAGTTGTCACTGTCGCCGCGAGCGGACAAGCGCACGCTCATCCGGCGCGCGACGTTCGATCTTCACGGCTTTCCGCCGACACCTGAAGAAGTGGAAGCGTTCGTGAAGGACGATTCACCCGAGGCTTACGAGAAACTGCTCGACCGGTTGCTCGCGAGTCCGCGATACGGTGAGCGTTGGGGCCGGCACTGGCTCGACGTGGCACGCTACGCGGACAACAAGGGCTATGTGTTCTTCGAGGGGAAGGAGTACCCGTGGGCGTGGACGTATCGCGATTACGTCATTCGCGCATTCAACGAAGACAAGCCGTTCGACTGGTTCGTGACGGAGCAACTCGCGGCCGACCTGCTCGTACCGAACGATGTGCCGGCGCAAGCCGCGCTCGGTTTCCTGACGGTCGGCGGGCACTTCATGAACAACACGCACGACATCATCGACGACCGCATGGATGTCGTGACGCGCGGCTTGCTGGGACTCACGGTCACGTGCGCCCGCTGTCACGATCACAAATTCGACCCGATCCCCGCGGCCGATTACTACTCGCTCTACGGTGTCCTCCGAAGTTCGATTGAACCCACCGTTCCGCCGCTCGCGGGTCCGGCTCCGGGTGGGTTCGACTCGGTGTTGTACCGCGCTGGGCTTCACATCCTTGATAAGCAACTCGTGGCCTTCGTGACCGCGAAGCACGCCACTCTCGTAAACGGTGCTCGCAGTCGCGCTGGCGAATATCTGCTCGCGGCGCACGCGGCGCGCAATCAGCCGCCCGCGGACGACTTCATGTTGCTCGCGGACCCCGGCGACCTGAACCCGAGCATGATCACGCGCTGGCGGCAGTTCCTCACCGACACCAAGAAGCGGAAGCACCCCGCGTTTCTCCACTGGCACGCCATCGCGGAGTTGAGCGATGCGGAGTTCGACGAGAAGGCGCCCGCGTTGCTGAAGACCGTTATCGGCGGGAACAAGCTCGTCGCGGCTGCGTTCGCGGACCCGCCGAAGTCGCTTAAGGAAGTCGCTGAGCGTTATGGCAAGTTATTCGCGCGAGTCGATGCGCAGTGGAGGGATGAAATCGCGAAGCCGCAAGCGGCACTAAACGATCCCGACGCCGAGGAACTCCGCAAGGTGCTCTATGGTCCCGACGCGCCCGCCGACGCGCCGCTCGCGCTCGACTGGGGTTTCCTGTCGTTGTTCCCGGACCGCGCCACACAGGGCGAGTACCAGAAACACCTGCGAGCGCTCGAAACCTGGCTCGCGAAGGGGCCGCCGCGGGCGATGGTGCTTCACGACGCACCGCGCGCTTACGAGCCTCGGGTGTTTGATCGTGGTCACCCGGGTCGGCCGGGCGAACCGGTGCCGCGTCAGTTCGTGAAGATCGCCAACCCCGCGCGCAAGCCGTTCGCGAGTGCCGGCAGTGGCCGGCTCGACCTGGCCCGCGAGATCGTGTCGAAGGACAACCCGCTGACGGCGCGCGTGTTCGTGAATCGTGTGTGGATGCACCACTTCGGGAAGGCGCTGGTCGGAACCCCAGGCGACTTCGGGCTTCGTGGTGACGCACCCACACATCCAGAGTTGCTCGATTGGTTGGCGAGTGAGTTCACCACCCCCAGTAAGCCCACTGTCGGCGCAAAGTGGGCCGTCAAGCGCCTCCACAAGCTCATCATGCTCTCGGCGACCTACACCCAATCGAGCCTCGATCGCGCCGAGGCGCTGGCGGTCGATTCGGAGAACCGGCTGCTGTGGAAGCAGAACCGGCGTCGGTTGGAGTTCGAGCCGTTACATGACACGGTGCTAGCCGTGTCCGGTCAACTCGACGCGAAGCTCGGCGGCGCGAGCGTGCGTCTCTTCGGCGGCAACAAGCGCCGCGCGGTGTACGGTTACGTTGATCGACTGGAATTCCCTTCGCTGCTCACGACGTTTGACGTGCCGAATCCTTCGGGCCTCACCCCGGAGCGCACGAATACGACCGTTGCCCCACAAGCGCTCTTCCTGATGAATGGGCCATACGCCCGCGCCGCGGCGAAGCAGTTGGTCGCGCTCCCCGCGGTGCAGAAGCTCACCAACGCGGGCGACCGGCTCGACCTGATCTACCTCACCGTGTACGGCCGCAAACCGGCCACGGACGAACGCAAACTGGCGCTGGCTTTCGTAGCGAAGGGCGCCGACCGCTGGACCGACCTCGCCCACGCGCTGATCATGACCAACGAGTTCGCATTCGTGGATTGAGGAACAGAATGACCATGCTCCCACTTTCGCGTCGCGAAATGCTGAATCGCTGCGGCACCGGCATTGGCACCATTGCCCTCGCGGGCGTGCTGGCCGACGATGCTCCCCTTGCTTGCGCTGCGGGCTTGTCAGCAGATCCGCTTGCGCCCAAGAAGCCGCACTTCGCGGCAAAGGCGAAACACGTCGTTCACCTGTTCATGAACGGCGGGCCGTCGCAGGTCGATACCTTCGACCCGAAGCCAATGCTTGAGAAGTACCACGGCAAGCCCATCCCGACCGGCAACCTGCGCACCGAGCGGAAGACCGGGGCCGCGATGCGGTCGCCGTTCAAGTTCGCGAAGTACGGCAAGTCCGGCATCGAGGTGAGCGAGATCTTCGCCAAGACCGCGGCGCATATCGACGATATGTGTGTGATTCGTTCAATGTATGCCGATGTGCCGAATCACGAACCGTCGCTGTTGCTCATGAACTGCGGCGACGGGCGCCAACCGCGACCGAGCCTCGGCAGTTGGGTGACCTACGGACTCGGCAGCGAGAACCGCAACCTGCCGGGGTTCGTCGTCATGTGCCCCGGCGGGTATCCCATCGTCACCACGCAGAACTGGCGCTCCGCGTTCCTGCCGGGCGTCTACCAGGGCACATACATCGACAGCCAGCACACGCAGGTCGATAAACTCATCGCACACATCCGCAATACCGAACTTCCCGTTGAGAAGCAACGCGAGCAACTCGACCTCGTCGCGGCGCTGAACGCGCGTCACCTCGCACAGCGTGGGGACGACGCGCAACTTGAGGCACGCATACGGACCTTCGAATTGGCGTTCAGGATGCAGTCCGAAGCGGCCGACGTATTCGACCTAAGCCGCGAGACGAAGAAGATTCGCGACCTCTACGGCGACACCACCATCGGCCGGCAACTGTTGCTCACGCGGCGCCTCATAGAGCGCGGCGTACGCGTGGTGCAACTCTGGAGCGGAGCGGGGCAACCGTGGGACAACCACGACGGTCTCGCGGTGAACCACCGCAAACTCGCGGATCAGTGGGACCAGCCCATCGCCGCGTTCCTCAGCGACCTGAAACAACGCGGGCTGTTCGATTCAACGTTGGTGCAGTGGGGCGGGGAGTTTGGGCGCACGCCGGTCGCGGAACTCCCCGCGCTCAACGGCCGCGACCACAACCATTACGGCTTCACGTGCTGGCTCGCCGGGGGAGGAGTAAAGGGTGGCGTAGTGATTGGTGCGACCGACGAGTTTGGTTTCGCGGCGGCCGAAAACAAGGTGCATGTCCACGACCTTCATGCCACAATGCTGCGCCTGCTCGGCTTCGATCACGAGAAACTGACATACCGGTACGCGGGCCGCGATTTCCGGCTTACCGATGTTCATGGCAAAGTCGTCAAGGAGATGATCGCGTGACTGCTTCGCCCATCCGTGCCACGGTCGATTACGACAAACCCGGGAAGCAGTACGGGCACCTCTATGTGCCGTACTCGTACAACCTCGGCGGGTGGGCGAACTTAATGTTGCCGGTCACGGTGATCGGTCGCGGCACCGGTCCGACGGCACTCGTGCTCGCGGGGAATCACGGCGACGAGTACCCCGGTCAGATCGCGATCATGCGGTTGCTGCGCGAACTCACGTCGGAACACGTCAGCGGCCGACTGATCCTGATCCCGACGCTCACGATGCCCGCAGCGAAGGCCGCAACGCGACTCTCGCCCCTCGACGGGAAGAACTTCAACCGCTGCTTCCCCGGCAACCCGACCGGCACGCCGAGCGAAGTGGTCGCTCACTACCTCACCACCGAGTTGTTCCCGCGAGCCGACATCGTTATCGACATGCACACCGGCGGGCGCAGCATGGACTTCGAGCCGTGCGCCCACATGCACCTTGTCCCAAAGGGGAAGCAGCGGGAGGCGATGCTCGCGGGCACCGAAGCGTGGAACACCGACTTCTGCTTCCTCTACGCAGACATAGCGGGCACCGGTTTGCTTCCCGTCGAGGCGGAGAGCCAGGGGAAGACCGTTATCACCACCGAGATGGGCGGTAGCGAGAACGTGACAGCGCTCGTCCATGCGGAAACGCAGATGGGTCTACGAAACGTGCTGATGCACTTCGGCCTGCTGCCGGGACAAGCGGTCACGCGCGAATCGCTCGGCCTCGACCCGACGCGATGGGTGCAAGCACTCAACTGGGAAGACTACCGGTTCGCGCTGGAATCGGGCGTGTACGAGAACCTCGTCCCGCTTGGCGAGAATGTGGACGCAGGCCAACCAGTGGGCGCGATTCACTTTCTCGAACGCCCCGACCGCGACCCGGTTCAAGTGGTCGCGAACTCGGCAGGCGTGCTGATCGCCACACGCGCGCCCTCTATCGTGGCGCAAGGGGATTGCGTCGCGTGCATCGCTCATGATGTGGACCCACGGAAATTGCCATGAAGATCACGCAGGTCGTGTGTCAGATACTCCGCATCCCGAACATCATCGCGAAGACCGCGAGCAGCCAGGACTCGGTGCTCGTTCGCATCCGCACCGACGACGGCCTCGAAGGGGTGGGCGAAGCGGACTCATCGCCGGAAGTTGTCAAAGCCATCATCGACGCGCCGTTCAGTCACAACATCGCGTGCGGACTCCGGCAGTTGCTCGTCGGTGAGAACCCGCTCGACCACGAGCGGTTGTGGCAGAAGATGTATCGCAAGACGATGTACTTCGGTCGCAAAGCGGTCGGCATCACCGCGATGGCCGCCGTCGATATGGCGCTGTGGGACTTGAAAGGGAAGGCGTTCGGCCAGCCGATTCACCGGCTGCTCGGCGGCAAGCAGCACGACCGCGTTCGCGGGTACGCATCCATCCTGTTCGGCCGCGACGGAAAGGAAACCGCCGACATCGCGCGAAAGTGGGTGAGCGCCGGGTACTCCGCGGTGAAGTTCGGATGGGAGCCGATGGGCACCTCCGAAGCGGTTGACATCGACCTTGTGAAAGGCGCACGCGAAGGACTCGGCAAGAACACGCTGCTCATCGACGCGGGCTGCGTGTACGACGCGCGCACCGCATTACGCCGGGCGCACGCGTTCGCGGAGTATTCGCCGGAGTGGTTCGAGGAACCGCTGCGTGAGGACGACATCGACGGTTACGTGTGGCTGCGCGACCGGTCGCCGATCCCGATCGCGGCCGGGGAAGGGGAGTGCGGGCGCGAGTCGTTCCGACCGTTCATCGACCGACAGGCGCTCGATGTTTATCAGGTAGACATCTCGCGCTGCGGGTTCACGGACGCCGCGTATATACGCGCTCGCGTGGAAGAGATCGGCGCGCGGTTGTGCAACCACTGCTACACCAGCCCGCTCACTGTCGCCGCGAGCATCCATTGGCTCTCAACGTGTCGCGACGCGTTCGTGTTCGAGGACTGCGTCGAAGATTCACCGCTGCGCCACGACCTGACGCACGAGAAGATTCAGTCCGTGAATGGTTGGATGGAAGTGCCCGACCGACCCGGCCTCGGTGTGACGTTGGACGAGAAGTTCGTGCAGAAGTATCTGGTCGCGGAATCAAAATAAGGAGCACCCATGAGTCGCGCGCTGACAGAATATCGCTATGAGAAGCTGACGTGGCCGGAGATCAACGACGCGGTTGATCTGGGGAAGGTGTGTATCGTTCCGTGTGGCGCTGTGGAGCAGCACGGTCACCACCTGCCGCTCGACGTGGACCTCGTGTGCCCGTGCGGGATCGCCAACGGCACCGGGCGCGAGATCCCGGACAAGATGCTCGTGCTCCCAGTCGTCGCCTACGGTTACACCGGGCACGTGATGGACTTCCCCGGTACGATCAACACGGACTTCGAGCACTTCATGCACCACGTGCTCGATATCACGAAGTCGCTCGCGTACCACGGCTTCAAGAAGATCATCCTCTTGAACGGCCACGGCTCGAACATGCCGAATCTGGACCTCGTCGCCCGCCGCACGAATCTGGAAACCGACGCGGAGTGCAGCCTGGTCGCGTGGTGGAACCTGCTCACGGTAGACAAGACATTCATGCCGAAGTGGAGACAGAGTAAGTTTCCCGGCGGCTGCTCACACGCGTGTGAACTTGAGACGAGCCTCTATCTCTATCTCGACGGCGACAACGTCCGCAAAGACCTCATCAAGAGCGGCACGATTAGTTTCAACAACGACGACAGCCCGTTCAACTGGGTCGATCTGTTCGGCGCGGGTCCGGCGACGACCGTTTCGTGGACGAGCAGTTACTCCGACACGGGCGTGCTTGGCGACGCCGAACTCGCGACCCCGGAGAAGGGCCGTCAAGCCTACGAAGAAGCGGTGAAGCACCTCGGGCGCTACATCACGTGGTGGAAGGACCGGCCGAAGGACGTGCGTAAGGACCGCCACCGCAACCCGCCGACGATGCCGATCCCGTGGGGACAGAGGCCACTCGGGGGATAGAAGAGTATTCACCGCAGAGAACACGGAGAAAACAAAGAGCCACACCACGCGATTCTGTTTTCTCCGCGTTCTCTGCGGTGAATACTCTACCTACGTCAGAATCTCGCGGATCGGTTCGCCACCGTAGGAGATTGGCACGGGGCGGTTCGCCTTGTCGTACACCGGCATGTCGGGGTCGATGCCGAGCAGGTGGTAGATCGTCGTGCAGATGTCCGCGGGGCGAACTGGGCGGTCTTTCACGTAAGCCGCTTGCGAATCGCTCTGCCCGCACACGATGCCGCCTTTCACGCCGGCTCCCGCGAACACCACTGAGTAGCACGATGTCCAGTGATCGCGACCCGCACTGCCGTTCACGCGCGGCGTGCGGCCCATGTCGCTCATCATCACCACAAGCGTTTCGTCCAGCATTCCGCGTTCGTCCAGATCGTTCAGCAGCGCCGCATAAGTCTGGTCGAGGTACGGGAGGTTCACGAGTTTCAGTTGCTCGAAGTTCTTGCTGTGCGTGTCCCAGTATGGGTCGAGGTTCGTGGGGTGGCGCGACGGGTAGCCGTCCCAGTACAGATCGACGAACCTGACGCCACTCTCGATCAAGCGGCGGGCGACGATCGCGCTGTTGCCGAACAAGTGGTGCCCGTAACGGTCCTTCAGTTTCGGGCTTTCCTGGTTCAGATCGAACGCCGTCTTGAGTTTGGACGCGGTGAGCAGGTCGAACGCCTTCTGGCGGGTCTGGTCGTAGCCGGGCGCCGCGGACGATTCCACGCGCTTCTGCTCGCGGTCGAGTTGTTGCAGCAGCGAGCGCCGCGTATCGAGCCGGTCGATGGTCATGTCGGCCGCGAGCTTCGTGTCGGCGAGTTTCGGTTCGCCGAGCCACATGGGGCGCCGGCCCGCGGGCGGGTTCTTGTCGATCTTCGGATCGGTCATGCTCCACAGTGGGTCGCACTTCTTGCCGAGGAACCCACCGTGTGGGCCGGGCCGGTCGATCGCGAAGCCCCAGCCCAGCACGGTCGGCAACGCGACGTAGTGCGGCAGGTCGGTGCCCGCGGGTTTTAGCGATTCGCACACCGCACCCATGCCAGGTGGGTAGCTGTCGCGCGGGATTAGCTCGTTGATGTCCACCGGTTGCTCGCTGCCGGTGAAACTCGGCAGCGTGTTGTGGCACCCGGCCTTGTGGTTCACGGAGCGCAGCAGCGCCATCTTGTGCATCCACCGCGCCGTCTTCGGCATGTGTTCGCAAATCTGAATGCCAGTTACGTTCGTTGGAGTGGGCTTGAACTCGCCGCGAATCTCCACCGGCGCGTTGGGCTTCAAGTCCCACATGTCTTGCGTCGGCGCGCCGCCGTGCAGATAGATCACGATGACGTTCTTCGCGATGGCATTTGGCTTGTTGACCGCAGTGTTACGCTTCTCCGCCGCGAGCAGGTTCGGCAGTGTGAAGCCCGCGCCCAGGACAGTCGAAGCGCCGACCGTGAGCGCCTCGCGCCGGGTGATACCGTCGCAGAACCGGTGGGGAGAGCCGAGTACGCGCAACATCAGTTTGCCTCCGCAGAGATGAGTACGATTGTACCCGCAACTTCGGTGATGCTGCCAGCGAGACTTTCGTTCAAAGTAGTAGGCACATGCCGTGTGCCGTCGCTACAACTTGGCGTGAAGCAACGGCACACGGCATGTGCCTACTACTTTGAAGAGATTACTCATGAAGATCGCGGACATTCGGTTCACTGGGTTGACGGGCGGCACGGTCGAGGGCGGCTGGGCCGAAGAACTCACGCCCGAAGACAACGTCCACACCATCATCGAGGTTCTAACCGACGACGGTTTGGTCGGTGTCGGTAGCACGTTCACGAGTAGCCATCTTGTTGGCGCCTCGCTGAAGTTGCTGCGCCCGTTCCTCATTGGTGAACGTGCCGACGAGCCGGCACGCGTCAGCGAGAAGTTGCGGCAGAACACGTTCTGGCAGGGCCGCGGCGGGAGCGTCGAACACGCCATCAGCGGTATCGACATCGCGCTGTGGGACTTGTTTGGAAAGATCACGCGTCAACCGGTGTCGCGGTTGCTCGGCGGAAACTACCGCTCGAAGATCAAGCCTTACGGTTCGCTGTTGTTCGATGAGGTCGAACCGCTACGCGAGAAACTCAAAGGCGCGGTCGCACGCGGGTTCCGTGCGATCAAGCTCGGCTGGAAACCGTTCGGCCGACGTGACGCGAAGACCGACGAGGCGCTGGTCCGCACCGCGCGCGAGACGGTCGGTGGGGGCGTGGAACTCATGGTCGATGCGGGCGGCAGCGACGCGTTCTGGCCGCACGGCTACAAGTGGGCGCTGCGAACGGCGCAGATGCTCGCGAACTACGACGTAGTGTGGTTCGAGGAGGCGCTGCCACCGGATGACCTCGCGGGGTTCGCGGAACTGCGGCGGCACGCACCGCTGCCCATTGCTACGGGCGAAGTACTCACGCGCCGCCAGAGCTTCCGTCCGCTGTTCGAGCAGCAGTGCGTGGATATCGTACAACCGGACTGCACCAAGTGCGGCGGGTTAACCGAGGCGTGGCGGATCGCATGGATGGCTTACGAACACAACGTGCAGTGGGTTCCCCACGGCTGGAATACCGCGATCGGACTCGCCGCAGACCTGCAACTCTCCGCCGCGATGCCGGTCGCTCGCTACGTCGAATTCCTCACGCCTTCCCCTTATGTGGATGATCTGATCACGGTGCCATTCACGCCGGACGCAGACGGCTTCCTCACGATCCCCGACGCGCCCGGCCTCGGCATCGAACTGAACCGCGACACACTGAAACGGTTCGGTGTTTAGCCACAATCCGGCGGCACTTTGCGTGATCTTGTTGTGTCGGTTGTGCCGATAGTGACGACATGGACCGTTCGCTTTTGCGCGCACTGTTTCGGCTTCGAACACGGGCTGCTTTCGCGATAAGCGCGACGGCGATCGCGACCGTGGTCGGGTGCGTATCACCGGAACCGCAACCGCTCGGCGCCTACCACAAACCTTCCCTGCCCGCACCGACTTCCGAGATTCAGCAAACCGGTTTCACGCAGCCTAAAGACGCGCCGCTCGAACCGCCTCTAATCGCGGGACCGCTCGCTCTCTCCGACCTCACCGAACTCACGTTCGCGCGTCACCCACGACTCGCACAGGTGACGTGGGCCGTCGAGAGCGCGCGAGGGAAGGCGCTGCAAGCCGGGCTATACCCGAACCCGACCGTGAACCTCACCGCCGACGAACTCAACGACAAGCAAGGGCGTGGCGGCATCTTAGGGGTGCCCTACGTGACGCAAGAGTTCGTCACCGCGGGGAAGTTGCAGTTGGGGCGCGCCGCCGCGAACAAGGACGTGGACGCCGCGACGCTCACCGTTATCAGCGAGCGGTATCGCGTACTCACCGAAATGCGCCAGGCGTACTTCGACGCGCTCGCCGTGGAACGCCGCGCTGAGGTGCTGGCCGCACTCGTCAAACTCAGCGACAAGGCCGTCGAGACCGCGATGAAACTGGAAGTGGCGAAGGTTGTCGCCCATATCGATGTCGTTCAACTCGAAGTGGACCGCGAGCGATACCGGGCCGACTTGGAAGCGGCTGAGCGCACCGTGCCCGCGGCGCGACGGAAGTTGGCCGCGGCCGTGGGCGTGGCGGACCTCCCCGCAGGACCGCTCGTGGGGGACATGGATCGGTCGCCGCCGGGGTACGATCTCGCCAAGCTCAACGACTACATGCTCGAAGTGAACCCACAGGTGCGGTCGGCGTCCGTGGGCGTGGAGCACGCCGGGTTGCTCCTCCGGCGCGCCGAAGCGGATGCGATCCCGAACGTGACCGGCGGCATCGGGTACACGTATCAGGGGCAGAACAAGTCGCACGACTGGGCCATCGGACTGACTGTGCCGGCCCCGTTGTGGAACCGCAACCAGGGGAACATCCGCGCCGCGAAGGCGCAGTTCGGCGAGGCCGTGGCCGAGGTGGACCGCGTGCGCGTCGAGTTGTCCGGGAAACTCGCGACCGCGTACACGACCTACGCCGGCGCGCTCGCACGCGTCGAGCGGTACAGGGCGACACTCATCCCCAAAACCCGCGAATCGTACCTCCTGGCGGAGCAGGCATACAAGGCCGGGCAGTTCGATTATCTGAAGCTCGTGGTCACCCAGCGCGCGGTTGCGGAAGCGAACCTCGAACTCATCAGATCAGAGGCCGATACTTGGCGCGCCGCAGCCGAGATCGCGGGGTTGATCCTCGAAGACGAGTGGCCGGTGCCGCGAATGGGACCGCCCGTGAAGCCGTAGGCGCGTTCCACGTTTCAAACGACCGCGTTATAACTTCGTCCAATTGACCCGTTACTGCGACCGGCTACCATTGGAGTAGTTCCTACCCAGGAGTGCCGTTTGCGAGTATTCCCGCGATTCGTGATGTTGCTGGCGTGTCTGCCGCTCTTGCTCCCGCCGGGCCTCTGTGCCTGCGGGGCGAGCGAAGCAGTCACGCCGAAGCACGCGAACACCGCGGCGCATGCTAAGGAAACGCCTGCACGGAAATGCTGCGGGTGTAGCCATCACGCCAAGAGCGATGCGACTCCCACACGACGGCTTGCCACGTCTACTCAACACACTCCAGAACACCCGGTTCACCACGCGCCCGGGTGCCCCGCGACGACAGGCTCCGAGCGGGCGAAGTTCACCGAGCGCGCAGAACTCGTCGATCACCTCACGGCGGTCGCGTTCGTCACGCTCGCGCACCAGCCCACGCTCGCGAACGTAGACTGTCCCGTCTTCGCCGACGCGCGTTCGACGCCGATCTACGAATCTCAGCCTCGATATCTGAAGCATTGCGCACTTTTGTTCTGATTTTCCACGCTCGTCAGACCACATTCATTCACGCGCCGCGGCGCGTCACTTGTCCTCGTATTGTGGGATTCCTCCATGAACACCTCCGAACCGATCGAACGCCGGAGCTTGTTGAGTCGCGTCGTCGGTGCCGCGCCGACGCTCGTCGTGCTCGCGCTGCTCGGCGGCGTTGCGTGGTGGGGGCACTCCACCGGCTGGACGTTGCCGAAGCGAGCCGCGCTCGCGGGCGATAAGAAAGAAGCCGACGACTGGTGCGCGGAACACAGCGTCCCCGAATCGGTGTGTGTCGAGTGCAATCACAAACTCGCCCCGCACGCGCCGGCGTTCGGTTGGTGTTCCACGCATGGCGTTCACAACTGTCCGCTGGAACACCCCGAGGTCGCGCAACTACGGAGCGTTCCCACCGTGACCACGGACGAGCTGGCGCGCGTTAAACGGGCGCTGGAGTTCACCGAGCGGCCGGAGAACAGCCCGCGATGCAAATTGCATGCGCGTCGCATCCAGTTCGCGTCGGCGGAAGCCGTGGACAAGGCCGGTATCGGGGTCGATGTGGTGGGCACGGACGCGGTCGTCGAATCACTCAGCGCGTCGGGCGAAATCGGGTACGACCAGACACGCGTCGCACACCTTTCGACGCGCGCCCCGGGCGCGGTGTTCCGCGTGTTCAAGCGCATCGGCGACCCGGTGAAGGCCGGCGATTTGCTCGCACTGGTGGAAGCCGGCGACGTGGGTCGGGCGAAGTCTGATTTGAGACAAGCTGTCGCGGCCGTGGACAGCAAAACTCAGGCGCTGGCGACCCTCAAGGCATCGGGCGGAGCCGTGATCGACGCGCGCGTGCGCGAGGCCGAAGCTGCACTTCGCGAGGCCCGCATCCGGGTGGCCGCGACGCGCCAGGCGCTCGTCAACCTCGGTCTGACCATCGACGAAGCCGAGGTGCTGAACGCGACCGACGAGCAACTCGAACGCAAGTTGCACTTCCTCGGACTGCCCGCGCACGCGACGAAATCGCTCGATCCCAGGACGACTACTTCTAACTTGCTCCCGGTGTGCGCACCGATCGACGGCGTGATTACGACCGGCGACGTGGTCACGAGCGAAGTGGTCGATGTGGCCCGCGTGCTTTTCGAAGTGGTGGACACGAGCCGACTGTGGGTCACGCTCGACTTGTCCGCGGAACAGGCGCGCCGCGTGAAACTCGGTCAACCGGTCCGCTTCAAAGCCGATGGCGGCAAGGAAGAGTCCGTCGGAGTGCTCGCGTGGCGCAGCACACAGGCCGACACGAAGACGCGCACGGTGAAGGTTCGTGCCGACCTGCACGACCCTGACGGGCGCTACCTCGCAAATACCTTCGGCACCGGGCGCATCGTCTTGCGTGAAGAGCCGAAGGCGGTTGTGGTGCCGAACGCGGCTGTGCAGTGGGACGGCAACTGCTTCGTGGTGTTCGTGCAGGACAAGGATTACCGCAAGCCGGACGCATACAAGCTGTTCCACGTGCGCAGCGTTCGCACCGGGGCGAAGAACGATACGCACACCGAGATCATCGCGGGCGTGCTGCCGGGCGAGGTGATCGTGACGAAAAACGCGGAGGTGCTTCGCGGCGAACTGTTCCGCGGCAACATCGGCGAGGGTTGCTGCTCAGGCCACTGACGTTTCGCCGCAAGCTGCTTTGAGATGCAAACACATGCTGTCCTGGGTCATCGATACGTCGCTGAAGAACCGCTGGGGCGTGGTGCTCGGCGCCGTTGCGCTCGCGGTCGCGGGGGTGCTGTCGCTGCGCGAACTGGACGTGGACGCGTTCCCCGACACGACCCCGGTTCAGGTGCAGATCAACACCGCGGCGCCCGCACTCGCGCCCGTCGAAGTGGAACGGCAGATCACGGCACCGATCGAGCAGGCGCTCGGTGGGCTGCCGAAGATCACGCAGATGCGGTCGGTATCGAAGTTTGGGCTGTCGCAGGTCGTCATCATCTTCGAGGAAGGCACCGACATCTACTTCGCGCGCCAGGTGGTGACGGAGCGCCTTGCCGCGGTGAAGTTACCGAACGGTCAGAACTCACCTCAACTCGGGCCGGTGTCCACGGGCCTCGGTGAAATCTTCCACTACGTCGTGACCGGCAAGGGCGACGACGTGACCGAACTGCGCACCATTCACGACTGGGTAATTCGGCCGCAGTTGCGCACCGTGAAGGGCGTGGCGGAAGTCAACTCGTGGGGCGGATACGAGAAGCAGTTCCAGGTGCGCATCGATCCGTCGTTACTCGTGAAGCACGGCCTCACGTTCGATCAGGTCACGAACGCGATTCGCGAGAACAACCAGAACGTCGGCGGCGGGATCATCAGTCAGAACGGCGCGTCGCTGATCGTGCTGGGACTCGGCCGGCCCGCGACCATCGAGCAGATCAAGAGTATTCAGATCGCGGCCCGCGACGGCGTGCCCATCAAACTCGGCGACGTGGCGGAGGTGAAGGTCGGGCACGAGGTCCGTCGCGGTGCGGTCACCGCCGACGGAAAAGGCGAAGTCGTGCTCGGACTGGGCTTCCTCACGATGGGCGAGAATAGTCACGAAGTGACGTGGCAACTCAAGCACCGGCTCGACGAGGTCAAGAAGACGCTCCCGCGGAACGTGGACGTGAAGCCGGTATACGACCGCACGGAGCTGGTCGATTACGTGATCGCCACCGTGCGCGCGAACCTGTTCGAGGGCGGGCTGTTCGTCGTCGCGGTGCTGTTCCTGTTCCTCGGGAACCTCCGGGCGGCGCTCATCGTTGCGCTCGCGATTCCCCTTTCCATGCTGTTCGCGTTCTCAGGGATGCTCAGGTTCGGCATCGCCGCGAGCCTGCTTTCGTTGGGCGCGATTGACTTCGGCATGGTGGTCGATTCGAGCGTGGTGATGATCGAGAACTGCACGCGGCACCTCGCGCACGCGCCGAAGGGCAAGGGCCGGCGCGAGATCATTCGCGACGCGGCGGTGGAGGTCCGCAGGCCCACCCTCTTCGGCGAACTCATCATCCTCGTCGTTTACCTGCCGATCCTCACGCTCGAAGGAACGGAAGGGATGCTGTACCGGCCGATGGCGCTTACGGTGATCTTCGCGCTGCTCGGCTCGATGCTACTCTCGATGACGCTGATGCCAGCGCTCGCGAGTCTGCTGTTGCCGCGCCGCATCGACGAACGCGAACCGCTCCTGATGCGCGCGATCAAGGCCTTCTACCTGTTCGTGCTGCGAATCACGATGAAGCAGAAGGCAAGTGTGATGCTCTTCGCAGTTGCGGTTCTGGGCCTCGCGTTTGGGATGGTCGCCCCCAACTTGGGTTCGGAGTTCGTGCCCAGACTGTCCGAAGGCGCGATCGCGCTGAACATCATCCGCCCGGCGGGCACGGACCTCGACACGTCGATCAAGATGAACACCGCGATGGAGAAGATGATTCTCGCCGAGTTCCCCGACGAGGTCGAGCACGTGTGGTCGCGCATCGGGACCGCGGACATCGCGACCGACCCGATGGGCATCGAACTCACCGACATGTACGTCACACTCAAGCCGCGCAGCAAGTGGAAGAAAGCCAAAACGCAGGACGATCTGACCGACCTGATCCGGCACGAACTGCGCGTGCTGCCGGGTCAGAAGATCGCGTTCGAGCAGCCGATCGAGATGCGGATGAGCGAGATGGAGACGGGGATCCGCGCCGACCTCGGCGTACTGCTCTACGGCGACGATCTTGAGGTGCTCAAGGCGAAGGCCGGCGAAATCGAGCGGGTGATGAAGACCGTGCCGGGGGTTGCGGACCTCTCCGTGGAACAATTGACCGGGCAACCGGTGCTCGAAGTAGTGGTCAAGCAGGACCAGATCGCGCGCTACGATGTGCCCGCGAGGGCGGTTCTCGACCTCGTAGAATCGATCGGCTCAAAGCCGCTCGGCGAGGTCGTCGACGGTCCGTTTCGGTTTCCGCTCGTCGTGCGGTTGCCGGACCGGTGGCGCGGAAGCCCGGAAGCGATCGGCGCGATTCCACTGCCGACCAACAAGGGCGAGCACATTCCGCTGTCGCGCCTCGCGGACATCCGCATCGTCGAAGGGCCGTCCACGATCACGCGCGAATGGGGCCAGCGCCGAATCAGCATTACGTGCAACGTGCGAGACCGCGACCTCGGCAGTTTCGTGGCGGAGGTTCAGCAGAAACTCGCAACGAACGTGACGCTGCCGCCCGGGCGCTACCGCATCGAATATGCGGGCCAGTTCGAGCAACTCCAGCGCGCACGCCTGCGGTTGATGATCGTCGTGCCGGTCGCGCTGGTGCTCATCTGCGTGCTTCTGTTCGCGACCTACGGCACGGTCTCGGACACTCTCCGTGTTCTGACCGGCGTGCCGTTCGCGTGGGTTGGTGGGCTATTCGCGTTGTGGCTCCGCGACATGCCGTTCTCGATCTCGGCCGCGGTAGGGTTCATCGCGCTCTCGGGTGTCGCGGTCCTAGACGACATGATTCTGGTGAGCTACGTTCGGCATCTCCGTGACAAGGGCCGCACACTCAAAGAAGCGGTGGAGGAAGCTGCGGTCACTCGCCTGCGCCCGGTGCTGATGACGGCGCTGGTCGCGAGCCTCGGTTTCGTGCCGATGGCGTTCAGCACGGGCATGGGTTCGGAGGTACAGCGACCCCTCGCCACGGTGGTTATCGGCGGCGTCATAAGCGCGATGGTGATGTCGCTTCTCGTGCTGCGTGTGTTGTATGTGGTGTTCCAGTTCCCTCGGAACAAGGTTAGCGACGGCCCCGAAGGGGCTGCGCCTTGATGGGTCGAGGTTTTTCACAAGGAGACGAAGATGTTGAAGCTCTGGACGAAGGCTCTGACGGCGGCGGCACTCGTCGCCGGGTTGGTGATCGCGGTGGGCTGTTCGCAGCCGCCCCCGCCAACAGAGGCGCCGAAGAAAGACAAAGACAAAGACAAAGACGACGACCACGGCGGCTGGTGGTGTACGAAGGACGGCGTCCCAGAGGACGAGTGCAGCATGTGCGACGACAAGATTTACAAGGCGGCCAAAGCGAAGGGTGAACTGTGCCCGAAGCACGACGACCGCGCGAAGAGCCAGTGCTTCATCTGCAATCCAGAGTTGTGGGAGAAGTCCGCGGCACGCTACAAGGAGAAGGAAGGCAAGGATCCGCCATTGCCGAAGAACAACATGCCTGGGAAGAAGTGACGTGTTTGAGGCGAGCGGGGGGCTTACGCCCCCCGCTCGCCAAGGGGTCAAATCTTCATCAGCATCCCCGCGATCGCCGCGTTGATGAGCGTGGCGAGGAAGCCGATGAACAGCGCCTTCATGCCGAGCTTCGCGAGGTCGGCGCGGCGCCCGGGCGCCATCGCGCCGATGCCGCCGAGCTGAATGCCCACCGACGCGAAATTCGCGAACCCGGTCAGCGCGTAGACCGCGAGAATCTTCGAGCGCGGCGAAAGTGTGGTGTAGTGCTCTGTGTGCGGGAGTTTCCCCGCGAGCGTCAGGTACGCGACGTGTTCGTTCGCGGCGAGTTTAATGCCGAGTAGCGATCCCACCTTGTCGCACTCCGACGGATCGACGCCGAGCAAGAATGCAACCGGCGCGAACAGCGTGCCGAAGATCTTTTCGAGCGTCAACCCGGTGTAGATGCCGCCGAGGATGATGTCGAACAGCGCGATGAAGGCGATGAACGCGATGAGCATCGCGGCCACGTTCATCGCGAGCAACAGCCCGTCTTTCACGCCGGCCGCGGCGGCGTCGATCACGTTCACATACGGCGTTTCAACGGCAATCGGCGCCGCGCCCATCGTCACGGGCTTGCCGGCCTCGGGATAGATCAGCTTCGTGAGGTAGAGGCTGCACGGGCACGCCATCACGCACGTGCAGAGGATCGACACTGGGTCGGCGCCGTACACGGAAATGTAGATCGCCATCATCCCACCGGAGATGTGCGCCATCCCGCTGGCCATGAGCGCGAGCAACTCCGAGCGCGTCATCTTCGGGATGAATGGCTTCACGATCAGCGGCGCTTCGGTCTGACCCATGAACACGTTCGCTGAGACCGAGAGCGTTTCCGCTCCGCTCGTGCCCATCAGGTACATCATGATGCGCGCCATGACTCGCACGAAGAGTTGCAACACGCCGAGATAATAGAGGACGCTGAACAACGACGAGATGAAGATGATCGGCGGAAGCGCCTTGAACGCGAAGCAGAACAGGAAGTTGTCGCCGAACACCTTGGCCATGTGGTCGGGCCGGGCGAGGTTACCGAAAACAAATTCCGCGCCTTTGTCGGACGCGGCGATGAGCGCCTTGATCCCGACACCTACCGCCTCGAACACGCTCCGCACGCTTTCCGAGTTGAGGACTGCGACCGCGAGCGCGAACTGCAACCCGATGCCCCATAGCATCGTCTTGCGACTGACCGATTGCAGGCTCTTCGAGAAGAACGCCGCGACACCGAGGAAGCAGATTACGCCGCAACTCGCTTGAACGCGGTACGCGATCTCGGGCCGGTCCGCGACCGCCATCCGCCCGAAGTACGCGACCGCGCCGACGAGCGCCACCGCACCGAGGATGAGGAGCCGCCACTTCCACGGAGTGGGCGGCAGCGCGACTTCTGGCTGTGCGGTATCTGTTGCGGCTGTGTCGGTGGTGGTCGATTGGGGCGCAGGCGCGAGCATGGTTCAACCTGAATTGTCGAGAGGTTAGCCGCAAGCCGGAGGCGAGCGCGACCGTTCGCGCCCGCCTCCGGCTTGCGGCTATCAGCGGGAACTGTCTTCTGCTACTGGCCGAACAAATCCTTCAGCAGTGTGTCGTCGTCTTTCGGCAGCGCCCACAGGTTGAGCGTGAACGCGGCCTTCTGCTCGGTCTTCGCTTCGGGGAGCTTCAGAACCGCGAGCCACCCGCTCTTGGTCGGTACGAATCGCCATGTGCTTCCGGCGGGCGCGCCGGCGGCTTCGATCAGCGTCGCGCGGTCGGTGTCGCCTGGGAGCACAACACGCGCGCCCACAGCCGAAACGCTCACCTCTTCGGCCTTCAGGTCGAGCTTGCTTGCTTTGCCGGTTGCGTCGTAGATACGTGGTTCCTTGCTCGTCGAACCCGCGAGGAACCAAGTTTGTGTGTTGCCCGGAATTGTTACCTCGAACTTGCGGCCGAGGCCGGTCGCGAGCAATCCCTTGAGTGGGAATGGCGTCTCGGCGACCGCGAGTTCCGGCCCCTTGAACGTCTCGTCGAGACGGTACTTGAACGTCGGCTTGCCGTCCTTGTCGAGACTGTACCCGTCGAACTTCACCGCCATCGGACCGTCGTAGATGCGGGCCGGTTCGAGCGGCAGCGGAAGCCCGAACGCGGGGTTGTTCGCGCGCAAGAGGAAGTCCGGCGGCGCGATTCCGCTCTTGGTCAGCCCCCACGGGTGCCCGGGCGCAGCGGTCCAGAACTTCTGTCCGAGCAACTTCGCCGGTGCGCCGCCGCGATTGTTCCATACAGGTGAAGCGTCGAGGAAGTTCCCGCCCCACGCGTACGCGGTGCGGCACTGATCGGCGCTGAACGCGATCGAGACGTATCCGGGATAGCCGACCGCGATGGCCTTCGCGCCGGCGTCCGGCATGAAAGTGCGCAACACCTCCGGCCGGTCCTTCACCGCGATTACAAGCCCCTTCGGTGGTTCGAGTCCGTCGGGTAGTGGCAGCCCCGGACCGAGTGCGAGGTAGGCCCACATCGCTTCGGCTTGCAGGTGCGGGCTACCGTTGAATGCATTCGTGAGCGTCGATTTGCCGTCCACGAACGCTTGCGGCATTCGCGTACCGGGGGCCATGCGAAGGGGTTGACTTAACCATCGCTCGTACCACTCGTAGCGCACGCGCTGGTTGATCGTGGCGAGGTCCGGGCCGCGCGTGCCGGTGTTCGCGACGCCGCCGATGTCGTGACACGAGATGCACCCAAGCCCTCCCTTACCGATGATGGTGCGGCCCGCGGCGAGCTTCGCGGCGGTGCGATCGACCACATGTACCTTGTCGTCGGTCACTGTTCCTTCAAGTGACGCGATTGCCTCCGGCAGGAACCCGACGTTCGGCTCACCGTACTGGGGCATTCGCAACTGCATCCAAGGTCGGGCGCGTCCGCTTTGCGTGAGAACGGCCTTCAGCCAACTCGTGCGTGTCTTGTGGCCGACGCCGGTTAGTACGGGCGGGCGGACGTCGTCCGCGTTCTCGGCCTTTTCCAGTAGCCGCATCTGGTCCGCGAGTTCGGTAGGGATGCCGCCTTCGCCATCGCGTGCGTGGCAGTTGAGACAGTTGAATCGCCGCAACGCGACCCGCGATTGGTAGGCAGGCGCAGGTGAACCGGCCCCGGTGAAGCCGTCCTTCACGAACGCGAGCAGGGCTTCGCGTTCGGTCGGCGCGAGCGGGTAGCGGGCCACCTTCGCGGCGTCCGGGCGCACGTCGATACAACCCTTCTCACCTGCTTTCTTGATGTCAGCCATTGAGGGGAACGCGTCAAGCGGTTTGCGTGCCTTCCCGCCGACTTCGATCGTGTGGCAGTTGATGCAACCCTTCACGTCGGAGAGCGTGCGTCCGAGTTCGGCCCACTGCTTGTCCGCGGGCAGTTTCTCCAGAGCCGTGATTTCGTCCCGCGCCTTCGCGCCAAAGTGTTCTTCGTAGACTTTCTTGCCGAGTTCGAGCGCGGTCAATTTCGGATTCGGAACCGCGTCCGGCGTCACGTTTTCGTCTGGCACGCGGCACAGGTATCGCGCGATGTCGGTAGCTTCGGCGGCGCTGAGGTTCATGTTCGGCATCCGCCCGTGTGGGTTCGTCTTCAGCGGGTTCTGAAGGTACGCCGCGAGCGTTTCCGGGCGGAACTTGCTGCCAAGTCCGCCGAGATTGTACTTCGGCGTCGGGCCGCTCAGCGTGCCTAAGCCGTAGACGTAATCGGCAGGGGCGAGCGGTTCCTTTTCCTCGTCGTCCATCTTCTTTTTGGGAAGTGGGTCCGAGTGACACGTGGCGCACCCAGTCGCGCTGTAGAGGATGCGCCCGCGGTCCATGCTCTGCTTGATGTCGTTAGGCGCCACGTTGGGGAGTTTGTACACGTCGAGCGGCTTGCCCGAAAGCGAGACGAGGTATTGCGTGACCGCGAATCGTTCAGCGGCGCCCGCGTCGTCGCTGCCGAATGTGCGCGGCATGGTGGTGTGCGCGCGGAGCTTCGAGGGGTCGTCGAGCCAGGTGTAGATCCAACCCGGGTAGGCACGCTTCGCGATATCCGTGAGGTTTGGTGCTCCATGTTCGACGAGGGTCTTCGCCATCGCGTCGTTCGCGGTGGGCTTGTGGCATTTCGCGCACGCGAGTTCCTCGAACTTGAATCGCCCGTGTGCGAGCGCGTTGTCGGTGGCGAACTGCTTCGGGCGGTCTTTCGCGAGGTGCCCGAGGAACTGCGCCGGCACTGGCTCCTTGATGAAACTCGCGCCTTGCCAGAAGAGTTCGACGCGCGAGCCGGTGTCGCTCATGACGCGCGTGAACGTCGCTTCAAACGTCTCCACACCGCCCTCGGACGCGGTTTCCGGGCCAGTCTTATTCACGACCGGTTCGCCGGGAGAACTCGCGTCCAGCACTTCCTTCCCGCCGACCTTCACGACGAGGCGTCCGCCGCGCACGGTGCCTGAGAATGTGTACGACCCGCGGCGTGTGATGTTGATGTGGCCTTTCCACGTCATCAGCCCGCCGGTTTCGAGAGCCGGGTGTGGCGTCTCAGTTTTCGACGCGAGCGTGAGCGCGACCGTCGATTCCAAGCGTGTAACCGAGGGCGAAGCGGCGCCTCTCACGTCGCTGTATGTTGCGACGAGTCCCGGTTTCAGGTCGGCCGGTTCGACAGCGAAGGCAGCCGGCGCCGAGACGAACGCGGCGAGCGCGACGAAGAAGTAGCGGTATCGCATAGGTTTGGCAGGCTTGTGGTAGGAGGGTTGTGAGCGTAGTTGATTATCGGGATGGCGCCGGCACTCGCAAGTGGAAACAGCATTCGCGCCAGGGAACCAGGGTCTCACGACCCTGGCTACAAGACAGCCGCCCCATCCGGGGCTAAGACAACACCAGACGTTTGGTGTTCAGCCCTGGAAGAGCGACTGTCTTGTAGCCAGGGTCGTGAGGCCCTGGTATCTTCGTCGCGCGAGGAACTACCATGTTCGACCTGTCTGCCGTCCAAGCCGCGATCCGCGAAGCCGGGTTCGATGGCTGGCTGCTCTACGACTTTCGCGGCATTAACCTGCTCGCGCAGCGCGTTGCCGACGTGAACCCGAAGCTGTCGCGACGGTGGTTCTACTTCGTGCCGGCCAGCGGCGAACCCAAAAAGCTGGTACACGCGATCGAGCCGTCCTCGCTCGACCATTTGCCGGGCGCGAACAAGACCATGTACCGCAAGTGGCAAGACCTCGAAGCCGGTGTCGGGTCGCTTGTGTCTGGCGCGAATCGCGTCGCGATGGAGTACAGCGAGCGGAACGCGAACCCGTACATCGGTCGCGTGGACGCGGGCACCATCGAACTCGTGACGTCGTTCGGTTGCACCGTGGTTGCGTCAGGCGACCTGATTCAGCAGTTCGAGGCGGTGTGGGATGCCGATCAGGAGAAGTCGCATTTCGAGGCCGCGAAGCTGTGCCGCGACGCCTACGATGTCGCGTTCGACTTCATCGCGTCGGAGATCAAGGCGCGCGGTTCCGTGATGGAAACCGTGGTTCAGGCACGCATCATGAAGCACTTTGCGGACAGTGGGATGACGACGTACAGCCCGCCGATTGTGGGCGTTGGTCCGCACAGCGGTGATCCACATTTCGACACGGCCAATGCGACCGACGCGCCCATTCAACGCGGCTCGTTCGTGCTCATCGACCTGTGGGCGAAGATGATCAGGCCGCGAGCCGTGTACGCGGACTACACGCGTGTCGCGTACGTTGGTGACACCGTGCCGGAGCAGTACACGAAGGTGTTCAACATCGTTGCGGCGGCGCGCGACGCGGGCATCAAGAAGGTGAAGGACACATTCGCGATTGGCAAGCCGTTGCTCGGTTGGGAAGTGGACGACGCGACCCGTGCGGTGATCGAGGACGCAGGCTTCGGGGCGTTCTTCACGCACCGCACCGGGCACAACATCGGGCAGGAGGTTCACGGTAACGGCGCGCACATCGACGGACTTGAGACGCGTGAGGACCGGCGCATCATTCCGCGCACGTGCTTCAGCATCGAACCCGGAATCTACCTCCCGGAGTTCGGCGTGCGCAGCGAAGTGGACGTGTACATCGACGCGGCCAGCAAGGTTCACGTCACCGGTGGGGAACCGCAGACGGAAGTACACCGAATTGTGGCGTAACAACGCTCACCACTGCGGGACTGAGGCTAAGCGAATCGCGGCGCTTCTGGCGCGCTTGCCACAGTGCGTCCGCAATGAAGATCAACACCGCGGCCCACACGCAGACGAACGCGGCGACGCGCTCGGGTGTGAGCGATTCGCCCAGCCAGATGATCGCGATTAGCATTTGCACCGTCGGCGACAAGAACTGCAGGAAGCTGATCGCGAGCAGTGGTAACCGGCGCAGTGAGAGCGTGAACGTGAGCAGCGGTACGACGGTCACGACCCCGCTGAACGCGATCAGCGCGTTCAAGCTCCAGTCGGTTGGCGTCATGTGGTTCTTACCGTGCGCAGAGAGGTAGAACAGGAACCCGAGCGACGGCAGGAGCATAAGAAGCGTTTCGACCGTGAGGCCGGTCATGCTTTCGACCGCGACCTTCTTCCGTACCAATCCGTAGAACCCGAACGTGATCGGCAGCGCGACTGCTATCCAGGTGAAGTTGCCTTTCCACACGAACGGAATTGCCACACCGATCGAGACAAGCGCGAGCGCCGGAAACTGCGCCGACCGCAACTTCTCCTTCAGGAAAATGGGTGCGAGCGTCGCGTTCACGAGTGGCATCATGTAGTAGCCGAGGCTCGCTTCGACCACGCGCTCGGTCACGGTCGCGTAGATGTAGATGAGCCAGTTCAGCGCGAGCAGGAACGACGAGAGCAGTAGCGTGAGGATGAGGTTCCGCGAGGACAGCACGCGCCGGATATCGCTCCAGCCCCCGACGAGCATCGTAAGGATTAGCATGATTGGCAGCGACCACGCGATGCGGTGGGCGAGGATCTCCCACGCCGGCACGCCGAACGCTGCGAGCGCGGCGAAGTACAGCGGCACCAACCCCCACCACAGGTACGCGACCAGCCCGAACACGAGACCGGACCGAAACTGTGCCGCTGACTCGTCACCCACGAATGGAACCCCTTGAACAACGCGGCGACCCTCCGGGTCGCGCGCTAAACTCGGATCGCTTCCTGTAGCACTCTTCCAAGCCGCTGGTGGAAGTGGTGGGTGCCGTTCTCGCGCTTCACGCTGAACCGGCCGGTCGTGTAACTGCGGCTGTGCAGGTTGCGCTGAACCTCTTCGCACACGCCGGTGTCTTCCACTTGCACCTGCTCCGTCACTTCCACACTCTGCCGCTTGAAGTCGTCAGTCAGCGATTCGGCGAAGTAGAGATCGAAGATCACGCGGCACCGGTCCGCGCCTAGCGGCACGATCAGGTTTGTGTCCATCAGGCCGGCGTAAGCGTTCAGCATGAAGTTCGGGTACAGCCACCAGTAGGCCGCGTCGCCGGTTCGCGTGCGGCCCGCGTCGCCGTCCGCGGGCTTCGTCGGCGCGCTTTGCAGAACAGTGTTCCCGTCGGGCACGGTGCGGTATTCGCGGTAGTCGAGCGTGCCCGCCAGCGCCGGGTGAACCGTGTTCACGTGGTAGCCGCCGTCGAGGTAGTTGTCGGCGTACACCTTCCAGTTGCATGCGAGGTCGTAACTCTTCCTCGCGTACCACCTCAGCCCGTCGAAAGCGTGTCGCGTTTCCGCCCAAGGTACCAACGGACCCAGGAAACTCTCCAGTGTTTCGTGCGGCGGGGTCAGGTGGACCCACACGAACGGTCCCCACTCCGCGACCGCAATCGGCGGCAGCCCGTTGCCCTCACGCAGGAAGCCTTCGACGCCGTCAAACTCCGGCACGCCGCGGAGGTTGCCGCTCAGGTCATAGGTCCAGCCGTGGTAGTGGCAGCGGAGCTTCGTGACGGTGCCGCACTCGTCGGTACACACGCGGGCGGCACGGTGTCGGCACACGTTGAAGAAGGCGTTGAGTTTGCCGTCCTCGTTGCGCACGACCAGCACCGGTTCGCCCGCGACATCGGCCGAGAGGAACTGACCCGGCTCCGCCACCTGTTCGCACCGCCCGACCATCTGCCACGAGCGCGCGAACACCGCGTCCCGCTCGAGCGCGTATACTTCGGGGGATGTGTACCACGTGTTCGGGATGGTGCTTCCGCGCTCCAGCGGCAGTCCGGGGTCGAACGCTGCAAGCAGACTTTGAAGTGTACAGGTTGGCATGGGACACCTTACGCTAATGCAGTCGCTTGCGGCTTCGCGGGGAATCGCCTCACACTGGCGGAGCTGCAACTGGCTCTCCCTCGCCTCACTCCGTGTCGAAGAACTTCCCCAACTCCAGTTTAACCGGTGCGATCTTCGTCGCGGGTCCGGCGCCGTAGGCCAGGTGCAACACACGTTCGCCCGGCTCGAACACCATGCATTGCAACGTGTTCTTCCCTTGCTGAACCTTGTCCAGTTCCGCGAATACGTCTTTCACGCCGAGTTTCGCCGCTTCCTTGTTCTGGAGTGGGGAGAGCGCATCGTAACGCTCGCACTTTTGGGTCACGCTCAGCGCGTCGCTACGGAAGTGGTTCGTGCAGCAGCACACGCCATTCACGTGCCTGCGCACTTCCAGTTTGTCGGGCGTTAACTCGAACACCGCGCCGCCGTTCTTGTCGCAGATCGTCATGCAGCACGTAGAAGTGCGCGGGAGGTTGCGTAGGAACTTCTCGGCTTCGGCCACGGTGCCACACTCTTCCAGTACGCGCCGGAAGGTGAGTAACAGCGGCGTGCCCTTCCAGTTGAACTCGGGCTTATCCTTGCTCTTCTTGATGCTGATCTCGTTGATGGTGACGCACAACCCGGCGTCGTTCATGCCGCTGATAACGCCCGCGATCGGGCTAACGGTCACCGCCGCGAACGCTTTCTTGCCTTCGCCTTTGTAGACCACGACAAGCGTGTGCTCGTTCATGCCCTTCGTTGGCATCCAATCGAAGTTGCGCCCGAAGATCGGTGTGCCCGTTTTACTGCGGTCCTTCTCCACGATGATCGTGGAACACCCCATTCCGCTCGTGAGGTCGGCGACCGTGTTCGCGAACAGCAGTATCCCTTCTTCGCGGCCCGATATCTTCGCGGCGGATTCGAGTTCGGTCAGGATGTGCGGCGGGAAACTCGGCTTGAGCTTCTTCGCCATACCTTCGAGGAACGGGTAGAACTTGGTCTGCCCCGCGTCCTTGAGGAACTGCTCGTGCAGTCCGTTCAGGTCCGGTGCGTTTGCGATCGCGAGTTTGCCGAATTGCTCGCCCATCTCCGCCGGCTTGCCCTTCACAACCAACACCGGCACCTTCTCGACGTACTTCAGTCCGCCGTTGCCGTGTTTCGCGGTCGGGAACGCCTTCGGCTCGTCGGTCCGTGCGAGCGTAGTGAGGGAGAGCAGAACGACGAGGGACGCGAATCGCTTCATAATGGAGACCCCCAAGAAGGATAGCCGCACGACGAACGCAGACAACAGACACGACCAGACGAGACAGCAGACTGTTTGTAACCACTGGGTTCGTTCTGGTTGTGTCTTTCGTCTGAATTCATCGCGGCTATTCTTAGCTTTCATTCGGCTGCGCGGTGCGACCGAGCGACACGTCGAACTCGGTGACCAGAGGGAACATCATTGCGACGATGGTGAACCCAAACGTCGCGCCGAGCATCAGGAACGGGATGAGCGGATCGCCCGATTCGTCGGTGCCGGGTTTCCCGCCGATCAGCACGTTCACCACGCAGTAGAACATCGCGATTGGGCACGCCACGCTCGCGATGGTGAGCGCCGGGGACGGTCGGTCCGCGCTCAGCACATACAGCAACCCGCCGATGCCCACTACCAGAAACGAGATGAAACTGAACCACTGGTTCCCGAAACTGCCGCCGTTAATCACGATCAGGTAGATGCTGATGAGTGTGCCGATCGACAGGAAGAAGATAGTGCCCAGAGTGTGCGCGATCGCGAGTCGACTCTGCGCGATGCGGAGCGACACGTGCAACCCCAGCGCGACCGCGAACCCGAACAGCACGACGAGCGCCCCGCCGACCGCGACCAGCGGTCCGGCGTTCGCCGCGAGTACGTCGCCCGATGGTGTTCCATCTGGCGTGCGCGCGAGTGCTCCGCGAACCGCGTAGAACCCCGCGAGCAAAAGCGGCGGGATGATGTACTCCTTCGTGTTGTAAAACACTCCAAGCAGTTTTCCGAAGACGAACTCCTTCGGCGAAACGTCCGTCACCAGTAGCACGTCGAGAGATCCCCCGTCTCGCTCCGAAGTGATGGATGTAACCGCCTGCGCCGCGACGAGTAATAGACTCAACACCGCAACCGGTACTAATCCGTAAGCCGCGGCGAATCCGGTGCGCCCACCGGGGCGGTTCAGTTCGCTGATCGCGAAGTACAGGATGAGCGTGAGGACGATTCCGAACGCGAACTTCACAAGCAGTGGTCGTCGGCCGTAGGCGAGTGTGCGGACCTCGCGCCAAAGGATCGGGTTCGGCCACACCTGCCGCGCTTCGCCCGGTGCGGCGTGCGCCTTCGCGCGCTTCTCGGCCTCGACCGACGCGTCCGTGTCTTCGGTCGCGGGAGTGGTCGCCTGTGCGACGCTCTCTCGCTGCATGATTGGCTCGCCGCTCGGGTTCCACTTGCGCAACTTCCAGATGCCTACGCCGTTGAGTGCGGCGCAGAGTACGACCATCACCAGGACGAAGCCGTAGGCCGGAGCGATCCCCCGCCACCCGCCGGTTGGCGGTTCCAACACTGATTGCATCGCGACGAAGGGATCGAGCCACGCCTGCACGCTGCTCCAGTCGGTGTTGCTCGCGATCAGCGGTCCGACCGAACTGACGCCTTGCGAAACGCAGATGTAGAACACAAGAAACAGCGCGGAGAGCGCGAGCGCCTGATAGGTCTTCTCGCGCCACAGCGCGACCAATCCGCCGAGCGATCCAGCCGCGACTGCCGAGGCGAACAACACCAGCACCGCTTGAAGCACCTGTTCGGGGCTTATCCCACCGAGCAAGAGCAGCATCGCAAGCACCGGCGCGCTGACGAACAGCAGACTCAGAATCGAGAGCAGCGCGCCGACCAGTTTTCCGAGTACGATTTCGTAGTCGCGCATGTCCGTGAGCAACAACAGCACGAACGTGCGTCGGTCTTTTTCCTGCGAGACGGCGCTCGCGGCCGAGAGCGTGGCGAAGAACAGCGTGAGGAGTAGTTGAACGAACGCGACGATCTGGAACAGTAGCAGCCCGACGTTCGCGGTTTCGCCGAGCGTGGCGTCGCGCGCGAACCCGATGGTCGCTTGCCATGTAGTGATGCCGAGGATGGCGAGCATCCCGATGAGGGCCATGCGCTGGGCGTAGTGACCGCTGCGTCGCGGCACGGTCACGAGTTCCCGCGAAAAGATCGGACCGAGCACGCGAACCCCCCTCTCCAGATGTCAACCTCGATAGTTTATCGTCACGCCGCGCGGAGAATAGCCCGTGCCGTGAACCTTCTCGCCCCAACAAGAATCCGTCAAGTATGAGAGTAATCGCCTTCGCGCTGAATGGGTGTCCGGCCGGGTGGCTGGGCGCCTATGGGAACGACTGGGTCGGGACGCCCCACCTGGACCGGCTCGCGTCGGAGGCGGTGACGTTCGACCGGCACATCAGCGACTGCCCCGAACCAACCGCCGCGCGCCGCGCGTGGCTGGGGCGGGAAGGCAACCCCTCCCCACCCCCTCCCCTAAGAAGGGAGGGGCTTCCGACTCTTGCTCCCCCTCCCTTCTTAGGGGAGGGGGTTGGGGGGAGAGGTTCTTCTACCACCATCCTCGTGCGCGCCAATCACCCCGACACCGACGGCCCCGATTGGTTCTACGCCGGCTGGGGTGAAGTGTTCGACGCGCGCCCGCAAGCCGACGATACTTCGCCCCTCGAAGCACTCCTTCGCGCGTTCCCCGCGTTGCTCGACCGCCTCCGCGACGTACCCGACTACCTGCTATGGATCGAAACGGACCGCCTTATTCCGCCATGGGACGTACAGCAGGACGTGTTTGAGGCATACCTGGAAGATGAAGAGGCACCAGCACCCGAGGGTCGCGTTGAGGAGGTGAATGAGGACGAGGAACCGAACGACGAGGTCGCGGAAGACGAAGAGTCTGTTCTGGAAGTTGATGAGGAGCCCCACGACAGTTCCGACTCAGCACCCAGCACTCGCCACTCATCAACTTCCGAAGACGAGGCTGTGCCGCCGTTCGCAGACCCACCGACGGGGCCGTTCGACCGCGCCGACCTCGACGCCTGGGACTGGCTGCACCGCACGTTCGCGGCCGTCGTGACCAAACTCGATGCGGAACTCGGCGCTCTCTTCGACCTCCTGCGCGAGCGCGGTCTGGATCGGTCGGCGGCGTGGCTCGTAACCTCGGACTTCGGATACCCGCTCGGCGAACACGGGCAGATCGGACTCCATCGTCCCTGGCTTCACGAAGAGTTGGTTCATTTGCCGCTGGTACTGCGTCTCCCGAACGCGGAACACGCCGGGCGCCGCGTCCCGGGGTTCACACAACCTGCCGATGTGTTTCCCACGCTCTGCGCGCTGCTCGGGTCCGCGTCGCCGACAGGCGGACGCGGCTTCAGTTTGCTTCCGCTCGCGCGCGGCGAGGCTCCGTCCGCGCGCGCGTTCGCGATCACCGCGCTTGAACTCGGCGACGCGGCGGAGATCGCGCTCCGCACGCACGACACGGCGCTACTCGTGGCGACGCGCACGCCCGCAGGCGACCCGCCGCGCGAACCGCTGCTCTACGAGAAGCCAGACGACCGCTGGGAAGTGAACAACGTCCGTCAGGGAAACATCGACCGTGCCGACGAACTCGAAGCGATGTTGCGCGAAGAAATACAGAAGAGTGTTCACCGCGGAGAACGCAGCGAACGCGGTGAAAGTCAGTGAGTGCTGTGTTTCAACTCTCCTGTTTTCTCCGCGTCCTCTGCGTTCTCCGCAGTGAACACTCTTCTCTCGTTTGCATCACAGGCTCATCACGACTTTGCCGAAGTGTGCGCCGCTCTCCAGGTGCTTGAACGCCGCTGGAGCTTCCACGAACGGGAACACGCGGTCGATCACCGGCTGCAACTTCTTCTCCGCGATGACACGATTCATCGCCTCGAACATCGCACGCGAGCCGACGAAGACGCCCTGCACGCGAACCGCTTTCATCAGGATCAGGAGCGGGTTGACCGCGCCCGTACCTGCCAGCACGCCGATCAGCGCGACGTGTCCGCCCGTTCGCACTGCCTTCAGCGAGCGCTCGAGCGTGCCGGCCCCTCCGACCTCCACGACCACGTCCACGCCGGTGCCGCCGCTCTGCTGGCGCGCCCACTTGTCCCAGTCCGCGTTCGTGCGGTAGTTCACCCCCGCGCTCGCGCCCAGTGCCGCGGCGCGTGCTAGCTTCTCGTCGCTGCTCGAAGTGATGAACGCCCGCGCGCCGAGTGCGTGCGCGAGTTGCAGCGCGAAGATCGACACGCCGCCGGTCCCCTGGAGTAGCACTGTTGTGCCCGGTCCGGTACCGGCGGTCGTCAGCGCGTTCCACGCGGTCACCGCGGCGCACGGGAGCGTTGCGGCCTCTTCAAACGTCATGTGATCCGGTACGCTCACAACGGCGCGCTCGTCGAGCGCCACGAGTTCGGAGAACACGCCGTCGCGGTCGCTGCCGATCGCGGATTTCGCCGCCGCGTCGGTGATCGGGCCGTCAGCCCAATCCGTCATGAAACAGTTCGCGACGTGGTCCCCGACTTTGAATCGCGTTGCGCCGGTGCCGAGCGCGATTACTTCGCCGGCAGCGTCGGAGCCGAGTACGCGCGGAAACTGCAATCGCGGGTTGTACTGCCCTTTCGCGAGAAGCAGGTCGCGGAAGTTCAGCGAGGCGGCCCGCACGCGTACGAGAATCTGTCCCGGCCCCGGGGTCGGGTCGGGTCGGTCCACAACGGCGAGGTTCTGCAAGCCGAACTCAGGGCTGATGACGAGTGCTTTCACGGTGCGGATTCTCCGGTACGAGTTCGTGACTACGATAGTATTAGCCTTCGGCACGGATTTCACCGAAATCGCGGTTCTGTCCCCTGCATCGGGTATGATAGACTTCACTTGGATTGAGCATCGTCAACTCACGTCTGGTTCCGTGCTGATGGATCCGTCCGACTCGCTGAAACTCGACGAGAACCTGGCCCGCTTCCTTGCCGCCTACAACCAGGGGCTTGACGGCGGGGAAGTGGAGTCGCCTACACTGCATGAGCCACTCGTCCCATCTACTTCACCGTTCGTCCCCTCCGAGAACCCGGTCACGCCGATGCACCCGGACGCCCCGAACGAGGGGTCGCTTGGTGAACTGCTCCCTGACCCCTCACACAGCACCCAGATGCGCCCGCCTCCAGTAAGCGGCCCGCACCGGATTGGTCGGTTCGAGTTGCGCCGGCAGCTCGGCAAGGGCGGGTGTGGCATCGTGTTCCTTGCCTACGACCCCAAACTGTTGCGCGAGGTCGCGCTCAAGGTTCCGCGCCCCGAAATGCTGATGAACCTGGACGCGAAGCGACGGCTCAAACTAGAAGCGCTCGCGGCGTCGGAACTGGATCACCCGAACCTCGTGCCGGTGTACGAGTGGGGCGAGATCGGCCCGATCTGCTTCATCGCCACCGCGTTCTGCCCCGGTCAAACGCTCGCCGAGTGGATCGACCGGCAAGCGTTCCCCGTACCAGTGCGCCAGGCGGCCAGGCTCGTCGCGACCCTTGCCGACGCGGTGCAACACGCGCACGACCGCAGCGTACTTCACCGCGACCTGAAGCCGAACAATGTGATTCTCCAGCAGATGACGGTCGAGGAGAACGACGAACCGCCGGCGGGGAGCGTTCACCTTCGCGGCGCGCACTATGTGCCGCGTGTGGTGGACTTCGGTTTGGCGAAATTGGGGGACCGTGGTGGCCCGTCGGAAACCGGGACGCGACAGATTCTTGGCACGCCGAAGTATATGGCGCCAGAACAGGCTCTGGCCCGGCGTGAAGACATTGGTCCGCCGGCCGACGTATACGCGCTGGGGGTGGTGCTCTACGAGCTCGTGGCCGGACGCGCGCCTTACGACGGAGCGACCGATGTGGAAGTGCTGCGGCAGTCCGTCGAGGGCAAGGCCGTGCCCCCGCGGCACCTGCGCCCAGACATCCCACGCGACCTGGAGGTGATCTGCTTGAAGGCGATGTCCGTCACCACGACCGAGCGGTACCGGACCGCGATCGACTTTGCCGACGACCTGCGCCGGTTTCTCGATGGGCTGCCCACCGTCGCCCGCCCGCTTGCGTGGTCCGGGCGTGCGGTCCGCTGGATCCGCCGGAATGACCAGTTGGTCGCGTTCCTGGTACTCGCCGTGGTCACGCTGTCCATCACCCTCTACGGGACCTGGAACTCGTACCGGAACTCGTCCCAGACGCGTCTGTACCGCAATGAGCGCGACACCGTCGTCCGCGACCAGGCCGACCGCAACCGCGCCGATCGCCAGCGCGAGTACGCGAGTCACACGAGCGATGCGTACCACGCCTGGCGCAGTGGGAACATCAAGTCCGCGACCGGCGCGCTCGACGCGGGGCGCCGCGTGTCACACGGGATTCTGGAGCCGACGGACTTCGCCCACGACTACCTCGCCCGACTGGTGAAGGCCGAGCGGCTCATGATCGTGTGTCCCGCCGGGTCCGTGACCGCGCTCGCGGTGTCGCCCGACGGGACGCGGCTCGCCAGCGGTCACGCCGACGGCACCCTCGCCGTCTGGGACCGCGCCACCGGAAAGCAACTCGGCACCGCGAAGGTGAACGGCGGGGCGGTCCAGCGCGTCGCGTTCGCGCGGGGCGGCACGCTCCTGCTGGCAAAAGGAGTTGGGATTGGGGGTCGCGGTGTCACCGCCTGGAGCATCGCGCGCGATGGATCGCTGACCGACGCGCCGCCCGAATGCCGCGAGTTGGCGCCTGGATCGCTCTGCTTCGCTCTCGCCCCGGATGGCAAAACGGTGTACGCCGGCGGGCAGAGAGGACTTCTCATGCGACAGACCCTAGGCGAAGCAAAACCGGTAGTCGCTGAGCGGGCAGAGCCGGAACATGCAGACATCGTCTCCATCGAGGTTTCGAGTGACGGGAAGCGGGTCGTGACGGCGAATAGTGCCGGCTCGGTTGACTGCTACACATCCGAATTCCGCCCCGGTATTGGGAAAGAGTATCCGGGCGGGCATACGGTGAGTGCCCTGGCTGCCGCGAACGATGGGGCAACAATAATCGGGTTCGACCGCGACGCTCTCCTCTTCGTCCCCCACGAGATACCGGTGCCGCTGCTGAGCGGCGGACGGGTCGAATGGATCACGATCAATCCGGGCCAAGATGGGTTCGCCCTCAGCGGGCACCCTGGCCGTGTGCTCTGTGGGTTCCACCACGAACTGCCGACCGGCGACACCGGAACGGTTCGCGCCGGCGTGTTCTCTCCCGATGGCAAGACCCTGTTCACGGCGGGCGCGGACGGCATCATCCGTTCGTGGAACCTCCCCGCGGACTTGCGAGACCGAGGTGTCACGACGCCGGGGCGCGTCACCTCAATCGGTGTTCACCCCAAAGGCGGTCGTGCCGGAAGCAGCGAGTTTGTCGTCGCGACTGAAACCGAACTCACTGCGTACGAGTGGGGCACGGGAGCGAGAAAGTCGGTCTATAGCGGGGGGCGTGTGCTCCGGGCGCTCCAGCTTCTCGAAGACGGCACGCGCCGCGGCGTCGTCTTTGATGGCCGAACCGCTGTCGTCTGTTCTGGCCCGACGGCGCTCGACGAACGGCTTCGCGTGAAGCTGCCGGACGAACGCACGCCGACGGCCGCGGCTCTCACCCCAAACGGCGGGCGACTGGTTCTCGGTGACGACAAGGGGCAGGTCAGCGTGTGGGTCGTCGCGGACCGGAGCGCGGTGAGTACGTTCGATACCGGTCTCCGGCGCCCGGTCCGCGAGGTGGTTGTCTCGGAAGACGGGGAGTACGTCGCGGCCCGCACCGCGACCGGCATCAGCGTGTGGGCCGTCGGCACCACGCAGGCACCCGCGAACATCCCCGTCGACGAGCAGGCCGCGTTCCGGTTCCTGCCATCGAGCGCCCGGATCGCGGTGGCCGGGCGCGATGGTGTGGTGCGGGTCTGGACCGTTGCCGGGCGCGAGGAGATGAGCCTCTTCGGTCACGTCGGACGGGTGACGGGGTTAGGCGCTTCGCCGGACGGCCGCACGCTCGTGAGCGGCGGCGCGACCGGCGAGGTGAAGTTCTGGGATTTACGGTCGGGGCGAGAGTTGTTCGGCTTCCGCCGGCACTCCGTGGCCGTCACCGTGATCGAGTTCGCCGCCGACGGCAACCTCCTCGTCACCGGCGGGGAAGGGCAGGTCGCGGTGTGGGACGCACGTTCTGAATAGTCTCACGTCACAAGTCCACGAGTCTCAAGTCGAAGACAGCGAGCGGCACTGTCTTCGACTTGAGACTCGTGGACTTGAGACGACGCGAAGCGGCAACATCACTTCACCATGACCGTTCCGGTGCCGGTCATGGAATAGGTCGAGCCGTTGACCACGTAGCTAAACGTCAGCGGGCCGTTCGGGACGGTCGTCGTGAGCGTCGCGGGGAAGTTGGTGCCCGCGATGGTGCCGGTGAGGACGAGCTTTCCCGAAGCGGTCACGCCTTTGGTGATGGTGAACGGGTACTTGAACGTTGCACCCGAGACCGGGTTCTGGCCATACAGAACGCCCGTTCCAGTGATCTGGCCGGTTTTGCTGATGGTGCAGACGGCCTGCAAGGTGTTCTTGAGTTGCGTGCGTTCGTTGCCGCTGCCGTGGGTGACTGTGGCCCGACACGGGACGCCCTTGAAGACATCGAAGTGCAAGTGGAGTTTGGCGGCCCGATGGGTGTCATCGACCCACAAGGCCCAGGCCATTTTTGGCAACGCGGGCAGGAGGGAGCCATCGACGGCGGTCAGACCCCGCAAGACTTCGGCTTCGCGGCCCGATTCCAGGGGCAGGGCCGCAGCGGCGAGTTCGGCGACGATGGCATGGAGGGGTTCGGGGTCGAAGATGCGGGCGGCGGCACTGCGCGATCCGAGCGAGGTCCGGGGGACGCCGAGTTTCTTGTGGACCTTACCGAGATCGCTGGCCTGTTGGATGCTGCGGAGGCTGGTGAGGCAGGGGTTGAAGAAGTACAGGAGGATGAGGGAAGCGTAGTGACCGAAGTGGAGTTGTCGGTTGCCGGCGTGGTCGTTGTCGGTGCCGAGGTCGTGGAGTCGGGCGAAGAGTGGTTGGAGTCGTCGGAAGTACTTCAGTCCGCCGACGGACTTCGCGGTGAGAGCCGGCTTACGATGGCCTGGCATGGCGACACGCAGCAGAGGGTGTCAATTTGGCCGGTCTGACCCGGCGCCAGACCGCCACCAACCCCGGCGCAAATCCCGTGCCGAACACTATTGGTAGACGCTCTACTATTTTGAAACGCAGCGCAAGCGGACCAAGTCCTACGACGTACCAGCGATGATGATGAGCGGGCGTTTTGCGTCGTCGGGTTCGGCGAGGCGGATCAGGTCGCGCACCATCCACGGGACATTACCCTCACCAAACAACAAGAAGCCGAGCGTACCGGACACGGGGCTGTCGTCGGTCCACCCGAAATGCACCTCCGGGGGCCGCCCGACCTTCGCCATTTCCAGCGCCAGCGCCGCAAGCGTGTGCGCGATCGACGCCGCACCGGTGATCTTGATGACGTAGCGCCCCTCTTCTTGCTCCACGCGCAGCACGGGTTCGTTCACGAAGTCGCTCGCGTCCGCGAGTTCCACCTGCACGAACACGATGACGAGGTCGCGCGGGATGCGGTGTTCGCGCCGGATCTGCGATTCCTTGTTGGCGAGGCTCCGCCGCCCGGGCCGGTGTGGCACTAGCACCGACAGTTCGAGGTCGCGCAGCGTGTCCCACATCAACCGCGACTCGGCGTCCGGTATCTTGAACCCGGCGAATCGCAATTCACGGCTCCGGGACCACCGCGACCAGAACGACGTGGCGAGGATAGTCGCGATGAAGAACAGCGAGATTATCAGTCCCTGGAAGCCTTTCTCCACTTCGTTGGCGACTGTGGTGTAGACGAAGACGGCGGTGATGAGGGCGAACCGCCACGACAGGCGCTGATACCATCGGCCCTCGCGCTCGCGCCACACGTCAATGACGCTGGCCACGCACGCGCTGGTCATCAGCATGAGAACGCCGGTCGCGTAGGCACCGCCCTGCGCGTCCACGTTCGCCTTGAACACCCAGGTGACGAGCAGATTCACCCCGGTGAATAGCAGCACCAACGGGCGCACCGCGCTCGCCCACTCCGGCGCCATGCCGTATCGCGGGAGGTACTGCGGTACGAGGTTCAGCAGCCCGACCATCGCGCTCGCGCCAGCGAACCAGAGGATCACGATGGTGCTAATGTCGTAGATGGTGCCGAAGGTCGGGCCGAACAGCCGGCAGATGGACTTCCCGTACCCGCCTTGTCCGTGCGCGATGTACGCGAGCGCGCGGCCCGCGGCGGGCTTCTTCGGCCAGTCCTCGACGTGATGGATGGGGTTCCCGTTGTCGTCGAGCGGCAGCCCGCCCTCAGCTTTCACCGGGGTAATCTGGTCAGGCTCGATGAGGGTACTAATGACGACCGAGGTCGCGAGCAGATACACCGACATGATCACAGCGGCGACGATGAGCAGTTTGCGGATGTTGGCGATCCGGCCCTTCGGGTTCTTGGGGTCGTCGTCCGGGCGCCCGCGGACGTGGGCCGCCACCGCGACGCCGGTCTCGAATCCACTCAGACCCAGCGCGAGCTTGGGGAACAGCAGTAGGCTGACCGCCAACATGCCGCCGAAGCCAGCGACCGACCCTAGCGGGTTGTGCGCCAGATACCATTCCCCGCGTTCGAGCCTGATGATCCACGCGTGCCACTTCTCCGGGTGGTCGATCAGGTAGTTGATGCCCGCGCCGAGTACGATGAGGTTGAGCGTGAGGTAGACCGCGACGATGACGGCGGCTAACCCGATGACTTCGCGGAAGCCGCGCATGAACATTGTGCCGAGGAGCATCAACAGTAGCATCGTGACCGCGATGAGCTGGGCGGTCTCACCGGGACCCGGCTGCCACGGCCAGTTCGGGTTCTCGAGCAAGTGAACGGCGGCATCGGCGGCCGAGAGCGTCTTAGTGATGACAAACCCGGTGGCGGCGAAGCCTAGCAGCACGAGCACCATGATCTTCCCGGGCCAGCCGGAAACGAGCTTCGCGAGCATCCCGATGGAGCCTTGCCCCTCGAACGACTTCTTCGCGACGTAGGCATAGATGGGCAGCGCGCCGAACAGCGTGACAAGCACCAACACCACCGTTGCAATCGGTGCGAGGAGGCCGGCGTTCTGGTACGCGATTGACGGTTGGTAGCCGAGTGTGGAGAAGTAATCGACGCCGGTCAGACACATCACGAACAGCCAGAAGGACTGGTGTGGTGTGTGTTTGGCCGGCTCCGCGGGGGCACCGGGTTGTTCGCTCATTTGAAGGAAGAAGTGCGCCGCAGGCGCGACCGCGCGACGGGCGTGGTGGGCGGGCGGCGAGAAGGGGCAGTTACAGGTGTAGCGCACCACCCCAAAACCGAGCGCTAGTGTAGCGGGAAAGGCAGCGGAAGTCAGGAGTACGTCTTGACGAGCCGGCAGCGTAAGGGACGGATTGGCTTGTCCGTCGCTTACGCTCTTTGAAGTTGCGCTGTGATGAAAAGGCTCGTCAAGACCGTCTTACAGCGCGTTCCACAGCCACTTCACGACGAACACGGTCCCCACCAGACTCCCGCCTACGATCAGCAGGAACGCCGCGAACGTGCCGATCAACTTCAACCAACTCGCACGGGCGGCCGTCTGTCGGTTCTCGACCGCTTCCACCACGAGCGCCGCGTTCTTTGCGTTCGCCTTGTACAAGATGTCGAGGTAGTCGCCCACGATCGGGATGAACCCGAGGACCGCGTCGATGAGTAGGTTGAACAACATGCGGGCGATGACGACCGACGGCACGCCGAGCCGGTTGGCTGCGCGCAGGATGTAACTGCCGATCGCGGCGCTGCCCAGATCGCCCACGACGGGAAGCAGACCGAACACAGCGTCTAACCCAACCTTGAGCTTCGTATTCGGGATTGTGACGGCTTCGTCCATCACCTTTGCGATGGCACGGAGTACGAGAAGTTCCGCTTCCTCTTCGCGCGTGGGGAGGATGCGTACCGTGGTCACTCCCGGAGTTTCTTGGGGTCTATGCTCTGGTGCTTGATGTGCGTTCGCTTCCACGTGTAGGTCATCTCCAATGTGCCCGCGGCCGATTGAATGATAGCAGGGTACGAGTATTCTCCGGCTTCGGTTTCGAGATCGACGACCTTCTTCCAGGTTCCGCCGTCGTCGCTGGATCGCGCGAGGCTGATCGGTGTGCGTAGGAGAGCATTGGGGTTGTAGATCAGAAACACGTCGCCTTCTTTGGTCTTCACGCAGTCGATGCCGGCGCTCGGGTTCGCGAGCTTCGTCTCTTCCGCGGGAGTGAACGTCTCGCCTCCGTCATTTGAGTCCGCGCGGCAGATCATTCGTGGGTTACGCGACCGCATTAGCGCGACGATCTTCCCGTCTTTGCCTTCAAAAAGCGTCGGTTGAATCTGGTTGTACTTCTCCAGTACCGGGAACGGGTTCGAGCGCTTCCAGGTCTTGCCGTCGTCGGTGGAGCGGTCCACGAACGGCACCCAGTTCTTGTAGCTCTCCCACGAAGTTCCGGCGAGAATCGTGCCGTTCGCGAGCTGAATAGGCTTGGCGCGCACCGGGCCGAAGAGCGTCGCGGGCATCATCTCAGGCTTGGTCCACGTCTTGCCGTCGTCGGGCGAGGTGCGAACGTACCCTGTCCAGTTGTCCGGTTTCGGCCCAACTTTGTACCAGAGGAAGAGAGTCCCTTTTGCGGTCTTGAACAGCACCGGGTTCCAGCACGGTTGCCCGGGTTCGGTGCCGAACACTTTGGGCTTACTCCACGTTTTGCCGTCGAACGTGCTGAGCCAGATTTCGACATCCTTCGCGCCTTCGGCTGTCCCACCGAACCACGCGGCCATGAGTTTGCCCGTTTCGTGCTCCACGATGGTGGACGCATGGCAGGAAGGGAACGGTGCTTTCTCGAAGATGAACATGTGAGGGCTGTTGGTTAGTGAGGGGGACAAGGAACGATCACATCTTTTCGCTGTTAGCCGAAGGCGAACGTCCGCGTTCGCCTTCGGCTTGCGGCTAACCTAATACCTTTTCCACAAGCAGGTTCACCCACTCACGATCTGCTCTTTCTTTGCGTCCCAAATCACTTTCTTGCCAGTGCGGTAGGCGATGTTCGCCAGATGCGCCGCGGTGATGACGCGGTGTCCCAGTTCGATCGGCGAACTCGGGTCTTTGTTCGCCTTCACCGCGTCGAGCCAGTTGCGGACGTGCAGCGGCGTTTCATTCACTACCGCCCACTCCGCCTTCGGTTTCATTGTCGGAGTGAGTTTGTCGATCGTGTCGAACAGCTTGATCGTGCCGCCCGCGTCCGCGTCGCAGTGTAGCGTTTGCTTCGTACCGTAGAACGTGGCGCCCACGCCGTCGAAGCCGTTGACGAACTCCACCGCGAACGTGGCCGTGAACTTCCCGTAATCCCAGACGCCATGAACCACGTCCGGCGTTTCCCAGTGCTTGAAGTGGTAGGTGCCGCCGTTCGCGGTCACGCTCTTTGGCATCTCGACTCCGCCGAGCCATTGCACGATGTCGAGTTGGTGCGCGCCGATGTCGGTGAGCAATCCGCCCGCGTAGTCCCAGTACCACCTCCAGGCCCAATAGCGTACCGGGTCGAACGGAACTTTCTTCGCGGTGCCGAGGAACGCGTCCCAGTTCACGCCCTTGATCTGCTCTTTGTCGAACGTCTTCGGCGGCATGAACGGGTCGCGCTTGATCCAGTTGCGGCAGTCCCACACCTTTACCCAAACCAGATCGCCGAAGTCGCCGGAGTGAATCACGTCGCGTGCGCGTGACCAGTGTTCGCCGCTGTGCCGCTGGTTCCCGACTTGCACGATCTTCTTCGCCTTCCGCACGGCCGCGACCATCTCCTTGCCCTGTTCGATGGTGTGACTGAGCGGCTTTTCGCAGTACGCGTGCTTGTCGGCGGCCATCACCGCGAGCAGTTGCTCTTTGTGGTGATGGTCCGGGGTCGCGATGATGACCGCGTCCAGCCCCTTGTGTTCGAGCAACTTCTTATAGTCGTCGTAAACGGCGGGTTTCTCCTTTGCGCCGGCCTTCGTGAGTTCGCCGATGATGAAGTCGTGGCGGAACTTGGCGACGTCCGCGACCGCGACGACGTTGTGCCCGGCCTTCACGCATTCGGTGCTGATCGAGCGTCCGCGGTTACCACTGCCGATGAGCCCGATGTTGAGTTTCTCGTTAGCTCCGAGCGCGTGAACGGCGGGCGCACCGAGCGCGATGGCGCCCGCGGCGGACCCCGCGATGAACGTGCGGCGGTCGGGAGTCGGAGAGGACATTGGCGTAAGGCTCCGTGTCGGAGTTGGGAGGAAGAACGGAAGAGATGCTATCCGAAGAAGTGGGCCGCGCGAAGTGTTGGGTGTCTCAAAGTAGTAGGAACACTCCGTGTGCCGTTGCTTCGCAACGCCAGAACGGATCGCGCTTCCGACACGCAAAGCCACGGCACACGGAGTGTTCCTACTACTTCGAAACACCTTTCACTTCTTGCTTTTCAGGTCGAACTTGATCGCGTTCGGGCCCGGCTTGATCTCTTCTTCGAGTTCGGATTTGGAGTTGTAGTTCTCGGGAATCATCTCGTCACGTAGCTCGATCTCCTCGTCCTTTCCGTCGAACCCTTTCTGTGTTCGCTTGCCGACGACTTTCTGCGCGTGGATCTCGATTTTGTATTTGCCCGGCGGGAGTTTAGTGGCGAAGGTGCCGTCGCGGATGACTGCGCCGCCGACGGCTTCCCCACCGGCCGCCTTAAGGAATTTGAGACTCCCGTCCGCGACGGGTTTGCCATCGAACGTGATCGTGCCGGTGACGTCCCCGGTATTGTCGCCACACCCAGCCAGCGTGGCGCAAACGATCAGGCATAGCGCGAATCTCGCGATTCGGTTCATTGGTTGCTCGGGGTAGGTGACGGAGAGCCCCCGCCGCCGAAGCGGGCGGCGGGTTTAGTGGGTGCTCGTCAGTTGGGGACGATGTCGCCGGTGTCCATTGATCCCAGCGCCTGCCAGGTTTGTGTCGTGGTCGAGTTCGAGGAGAAGCGGACCGAGCCGTCGGCGAGTACCGAGTTGACGCCGCCGGAGTGCCGGCTCCGCGCGGTGTTCTGGCGGGTCGTGTTCGCGCCGTTGGTGCAAGGCATGAGTGGGTCGGTGTTCGCAACAGTGCCGCACAGCGCGTTGTCGGGGATCGAGCTGTTCGGTGGGTTGATCGTCATGAAGATGTTCGGGCAGTGGGTCGGGTTCGACGAGGTGGCGTCGTGCCAGATGTGCCCGCGGAAGTCGCCTCGAGTCCAGTCGCCACCCCCACCTTGATTGTTGTCCAGTTTGGCGACAATAACCTCGGACATGAGAAGCGTGTTTGACAAGCCGTCGGTGATCTTCACGAATTGTGTCTGGTAGGGGGTGAACGTGTTCGCCCCGCTCGTCGCGGCGGAGCAGCCAAAGACGCCGCGGCCAGGCCCGATCGCTCCGCCGCCGAAGGTGACGTTCCCGTAGGAGACGAGGTAGTTCGCGCGGGCAGACGGGTAGCCGCTCTGGTCAGTCCACGTCGCGCCGGGACGGTCGCTGGGGCAGTAAAAGACGTTCAACTGCACCTGCGTGACGGCCAGGTTGGGCGCGTCGTACCAGTTGACGTTCAGGTTGTACGCGGACACCATGTTTGCCTGCTCGAGGTACGGCATCACGAACGGCGCCCAGTTTTGGCGGTTCGGCGTGACTCGCGTGAAGTACGGGAGCGCGCCGGTGGTGTCGTGGAAGTTGTGCATCGCCAGTCCCCACTGCTTGAGGTTGTTTTGGCACTTCATCCGAGCGGCGGCCTCGCGGACCTTCTGCACCGCAGGCAACAACAGCCCGATGAGGATCGCGATAATGGCAATCACGACAAGTAACTCGATCAGCGTGAACGCACGCTGATCGCGGGAGAGGGAGAGACGCATCGACAGACCTCCGAGTGGAGAAAATGAACTGTGTCGTGAATGACGGGCGAGCAACAACGGCGACGAAAACGCCTCAGGACGATAATGCCGGGTGGCTAGGAGTAGTGGTCTGAGATCAAGAATATGCCCTGCATCGACCCCGACGCAAGCGGATTCTGCTGAGCCGGGCGCTGTTGGTTGAGAGGGCGGACGAACGAGCGCGTCGCTACACCCCCGCGACGCGCTCGGCCATCTTCGCGACTTCCTCCGGGAGCGGGGTGCGCTTGTAACGGTACACGCCGTTGTCGAATGTCACCGCGGAGTCCTCGTCGGCGCGCATTTGCTCCGATACGCACAGCACGAACTTCCCCGGGGCGCCTTTCGCCAGGTTCTTGTAGTGCGTTTCGATGTCGCCCTTCCGCCAGAAGCCGAACACCTCCACGAATACCTCTTTCCCGGACTTCACGTGCGTTAGTTTGAAGTCGGGAACCCATGTGCTCGTCGGAAGCAGAATCGGGTGCGGGTCGGTATCGAGCGTCCAGCCTTTCACTTTCGTCGCGAACGTGTCCGCGAACATCTGCAACTCCGGCGGCGTGTACACGCCGAAGTCCGCAGTGTGAGATTTCAGTCCGTCCAAGCCTGACAACTGGAACGTCTTCTCTTTGCGCTCCGCGCCCCACCGGATGTTGGCGCGTAGGTCGAACGCCTTGCAGTGAAGCAACGTGGGCAGGAACATCGCGAGTTGAAGCCCGTACTTGTTTGTGGACGAGAACAGCGAGAGCGGGCCGTCGAGCGTGAGCTTGTAACTGTTGCCAGGCGTTTCCTGTATCGTGCAGATGAGGCGGTGGAATTTCACGGCGCGGAACAGTTGCCGGAACCGCGCCGGGGTTTCCGCGTACACACGCACTTCCATCAGCGTGCAACGAAGCAGAATCGACTGCGCGAGCGCCACGTTGTAGCGGTTGAGAAGTTGCGTCGCGGTGATGTCATCGAACGTGATCACGCGCTGTTCATCCTTGAGGTCCGCGAACAGGCTGCGGTCCATCTGCTCTGGGGTGACCGCGAGCGACAGTTCCTCCGCGACCGCCTTCATGACACCTGCGCGATCGAATGGTTGCATCGCGTTGGCGGCTTCGGCGCGCGCGGCGGCGGCCGCTTTGAAGACCGCTTCGCGCAGTTGGTTCGGTGGGTAGTCGGCGGAAACCTCGAACTCGCAGCGATCTTCGAGCAACTTCGCCAAGCCCGCGGGGAGCAAGCCGCGCGGTCCTTCCGGTATCAGGTCCGCGAACTCGTCTTCGATCTCGCCGCGCGTGCGCCCGGGCGATCCGCGATACGCGAGCAACAACTGCTCCGCAAGCGCGACGAGGCTCTCGTCGGTCGTCTCGACGTACATCGGAACGAGTTTGTTCTTCGCGTGCCGCACGCGAACCATCTTGCCTGTTAGCATGAAGACTTTCTTCACCGCAGAGAACGCGGAGGACGCAGAGAAAAGACAGGAGAGTTTGAAGACATCCTGCTCTCAACTCTCCTGTCT
>CAMDQN010000032.1 GCA_945905925.1 Singulisphaera sp. GP187 | reverse complement strand
GAATGGCACTTCCGCGCTGTTTTAGTCCAGCCGCGCGCGCAGCCTGTCCAGGGACACCGGTGGGTATCTGGAAGAATTGGTCCGTGGCCGTTTTGTTGCCTTGGTCATCGAGCCTTCCAAGGCTAACGTAATTCTATCATCGAGGTCTTCCACGCTCCGACGGGTCGCGCTGTCGTTCGGGCGAGGTCGATCTCGATGTCTACTTCATACGCACCACGGCCCACGTTCCAAACGACCCTCCGCACCTTCGCCCAATCTCCCGATCTCCCGTTCGCGGACCTACTCACCGAAGCCCACATCCAGACGGTGTGCGACGAACTGGACATCGACTTCGCCACCGAACCCCACCACTTCTGGACACCGGCCTTCACGCTCTGGACACTCCTCGCCCAGACCGTCAGCGCGTCCAAGTCCTGCGTCGCCGCCGTCGCACGGGCTCTGGTCCTGCGAGTCACCCTCGGTCTGGATCCCTGCTCGGAGAACACCGGCGCCTACTGCAAGGCCCGGGCCAAACTGCCGGTCGCCTTGCTGTCCCGACTGGCCACCCATCTGGGCGACGAACTGGAACGACAGGCCGACACGGATTGGCAATGGAAAGGGCGACGGGTGCTGCTCGGCGACGGCACCACGATGTCGGGACCGGATACACCCGAAAACCAGGCCGCGTACCCCCAACCCAACACCCAGAAGCGGGGGCTCGGGTTCCCGCTGATCCGTCTGGTGGTGCTCCTGGGCTTCGCCACCGGAGCTCTCGTCGGAGGGGCCATCGGACCGTGGAGCGGCAAGGAGGTGGGTGAGATGGCTCTGTTGCGTGAGTTGCTCGAGCGGTTCCGACCGGGCGACGTGTTCGTCGCCGACCGGGCGTACTGCTCGTACTGGCTGTTGGCCGCATTGCAAGCCCGTGGGGTCGATGTGGCGATCCGCTTGCACCAGTCCCGACGCTACGACTTCGGCACCGGTCGGCGTCTGGGTCCGGACGATCACGTCGTCGAGTGGGCTCGGCCCGATCGCCCCGATTGGATGGACAAGCCGATGTATCACGCGACCCCGAAAACCCTGACGGTTCGCGAGGTCCGGTTCCGGGTGGACCGACCCGGTTATCGAACCCGTGAGATCGTGGTGGCGACCACGCTGTCGAACGCCACCACGTACACGCGCGACGACCTCGCGGAACTGTATCACCATCGCTGGCGTGTGGAGCTCTCGATCCGCGACATCAAGCAGACGTTGGGCATGGATGTGCTGCGGGGTAAGACGCCGGAGATGTTGCGTCGTGAGATCTGGGCGCATCTGCTGGCGTACAACCTGGTGCGTCAGGTGATCGCTCAGGCGGCCCGTGAACGTGACGTGTCACCGCGTCGGATCAGTTTCGCGGGTGCCCAGCAGACGTTGGAGGCGTTCCGTGTCACGCTCCAGATCGGGGGCGGTGAGTCGTGGGTGAAGAAGGTGGAGGCGCTGTTGTGGGCGATCGGTGGGCACCGTGTTGGTGAGCGTCCAGACCGATGTGAGCCGCGGGAAGTCAAACGCCGTCCCAAATCCTACCCACGGATGACTCGACCGCGAGCGACTCGACGCGCCGAACTGATGACCACGGCAGACAACCTGTGAGTTAACGCAACCCCGGCTGTCTACAGGGATCACAGCGCGGAAGTGCCATTCGCCCTTGAACCGGGTGCGGTCAGCGTCGATCTCGGCGGAGGCAAGGTGCTCGAACTCGGAGCGGTCACACCGGACAAGGTGAAGGGTGCGACGCAGACGCGGGCCGACCTGTTTCGCTACCCGACCGCAACGCTCGGCGATCAAACCGCCCACGGGAACGACGTGCCGTACCGCGCCAAAGTCGGCGAAGGACCGGAGCGCAAGGGAGCCGAACCGTTCTGGTTCAGTGTCGATCTGCGCCGCAAGGGCGGCGAGTTGCGGGTGTGGGTGACCGGGCAAACGGTGATGACGACCAAAGTCGGTTCGGCCCCTTCGCCGGTGAAGATCACCGCCAAGCCCGGCACGGTGCTGCGTGAGGTGCGTTGGCTCGAACAGGAGACCGCGAAATGAAACCGCTCGGAACCGCCTGGCTCGTTCTGTCGGCGTGCCTGATGGGCTCCTCGGCCGCACCCGCCGTCGATCCCGCGCCCGCCTTCACGAAGGAGGCGCAAGGCGACTGGTACGTGCTCGCCGCGCACCAGAACAACAAGAACATCGCCGACGGAAAGCGCGTCGGCTCGCGGGTCGCGGTCGCGGCAGACGGCGTGGTTTGGCACGACCCGGAGAAGGCCGACTCGCCGCTGGTGAGCGCGAGGTGTGCCCGCGCCGCAGCCGACCCGGCCAAGAAGCCGACCGACCCCAACGAGTTGACCAGCACCGTGACCGGCAGCCTGTGCCTGAGGCCAGACGCGAAGCTCGCGGCCCGGTGGCGCATCACTGACACCGACGTGCTGCTCTTGCTCGTCGAGGTCGCGGAGTACAAGGGCAATCGCAACGGCACCTACAGCGGGGCGGCACCGGCCGATGTGCTGCTGATCTGCCAGCGCAAACCGGTGCCCGCGGCGCTCAAACCCGACTCGACAGCCGACGCGAAGCGGTTCGTCGGCAAGTGGGCCGTGCTGGGCGAACTCGACGACGCGAACTGCGCCCGCACCCGTCCGCAAGGGAACGTCGAGTTCACGGCAACCGACTTCTTCAAACGTGGCACGCTCAAGTCGGACGCCAAGCCGGGCATGGACGGCACCTGGAAGCTGGTCGAGCCGACGGCGGAGCGAGGTCGGATCGACCTCGGGTTCCGCAGCGGCATCGAGGGTAACCAGGGCCGCTCCCCGAGCCTGTACACGTTTTACGGCGACGACCTGCTGATGGTCGTTTACTGGGAAGGGGGCTGGCCGAAGGATGCGGTGGAGAAGCAGGACCTTCGCCAACCCCCGCCACACTTCGGCTCCGACGGCAACCGCAACATGTGGATACTGCGACGAATGACCGAGGCGAAGAAATGAAACCCCCGAAGCTGTTTTTCGTCGCCATTGTTGCGATGGCCCCAATGTCGATCCGGGCTGCGGATCCGCCCGGCGAGAAACCCGCGCCGGTTCCCGGTGCCGCGTTCGTGCAGAAGTACTGTCTGTCGTGCCACGGTGCCGAGAAGAAGCGCGGGGAACTCGACCTGAGCGGCTTCCCTGTTCCGCAACGCCGGGGTGAGTGTCGGCAGTTCGATGCCCAGTCGCGCGCACAGATCGATCGCCGCGTCGCAGGGCGTTTGTTTCGTTGCCTTCGCCCACAACTCCAACGCGTTGCCCGACCGACCGCACTTGAAACAGTGGAACACGTTCTTCTCCTGATTCGCACTGAAGCAACGACTCGTCCCACGCGTGCTGCCGTGCAACAGACACGATCCGCGATGCTGTGACTTCGCGACCTCGACGCCGAGTAACTTCAACACCGGCCCGATGCCGATGATCGATTTCACTGCCGCGAAGTCGATCGCGGGTCGAGCAGTGACAACGCGTTGACACTCAGTCGAGACGTCAGCGACAACGCGTTGTCGCAGCTGTGCTCGACGCTCACGGGTCGCCACCAGCTTTTGATCGCGGGCCGCGAGGATTGCCAGGTCGCGTCCTTCGAGTTTGTCCTTGGGCGTGATGTAGCCGATGGCCGGGTGCAGTCGCACCGTGTTGTAGTAGTCCACGTAGTCACGCACAATGCGGCGGGCGTCTTCGAGCGACAGCGGCACGCTCACGCGAATGCTCTCGCTCTTGAGCGTCTTGTGCCAGCGTTCGATCTTGCCGTTGGACTGTGGGGAGTACGGCGAGGGCTTCACGTGGGTCATGCCCGCGATCCGAATGAACTCCTTGAAGTCCTTCGCCAGGAACTGCGGACCGTTGTCGGAGATGATGCGCGGAGTGACACCCGGATGGCACTCACGCGCGCGTTGCAGAGTCACCTCGATGTCGGACTCCTCCATTTTCTCGCGGATCTCGTAGTGGATGACGGTGCGGCTGATGCCATCGAGAACAGAGCAGAGGAAGTAGAAGGTGCCGGCGATGTTGAGGTAACTGACATCGGTGTGCCAGTGCTCGTGCGGCTTCCGTGGTTGCACGAAGCCCGTGCCCTTCTTCGAGGGCCGTGGCGAGGAACCCGCGAGTAAGTTGGCGGCTTTGAGGACGCGATAGACGCTGGTCGGACTGCACGCGACGACATCGGCATCGAGCATCATGAATCATGATTCATGAATCATGATTCATGATTCATGATTCATGAATCATGATTCATGAATGTAAGTCGTCGGTAGCCTTCCAGAGGATGTGCGCGAGCGAAGGTGTGGATGCTGGCTTTCTCGTCGTCAGTGAGCCAGTGGTCGCGTGGTAAGTGCGCGTTATGTTCGTTGACCTTGCCGAAACGCGTCTTCCAGTCGTGGTACTTGCTGGCCGTGATGCCGACCCAACGAAGCAAGAGTGACACCGGGATGTCACTCTTGCAGTTCCAGTCCCGGACGTAATCGACGATGCCGTCACGCGTGTCGTGTGGCACCCACTGCGCGGTTAACTTTCCCCAAGACTTTTTTAAGCGTGGTGTGAGCTTCGAGGAGGTCGGCCACGACCTCGTTCTTGCGGACGAGTTTGGCTTCGAGCTGTTCGATCTTCTTGTCCTTGGCGTCGGTGGCGGCTTTGGGTTTGGTGTTGGCCTGGAACGCGGCGGCCCCGTTCTCGAAGAAGACCTCGAGCCAGTAGTAGAAGGTGTTGACGTGGATCTTGTGCAGTTCGCACAGATCGGAGATAGGCACCTTCTCGACCAGGTGCTTCTTGAGGATGACAACCTTCTCCACTGCCGTGAACACACGTGACTTGGACGTACGGACCTCCCGTTGGGATTAATGCACGCCCCTACCGCGTTCTTCCAGTTCCGACTGAACCATAACACCCTCGCCCCATGCGGTGGGGATGTCGGCGTCGGCGTGCCCTTGCCCGCCCGGCCCGCGGAACTGCGGCCACGGCGACGGACCCTTCGCCGGGTCGGCCGCGGCGGCCGTCTTGATGGTCAGCAAACCGATGGCAAGGGTGGCTGTGACTCGGATCGCATTCAGTCGCATGATGTCCCTCGGTATGCCGACCACGCTCGTCGCTCTCCTCGCGTGGTACGTCGGGTCCTGCTCTGGCACCGTGCCGCCCGCGGGCGGCACGGTGCCAGACCGGACCGTCTGACGCCCCGGCCTCACGCGTCGGGGTCCGGGTCTTTCGCCGGTTCGGGGGCGACCTCCCACACGGCGACGCCGGCCTTGTTCGTGGCGGTGACAAGAAGCTTCCCGTCCGGGCTGAACGCGAGCGACTGCACCACGCGGGTGCCGGTCTCGATCACCTGCGCCCGGCGCCCGGTCGCGACGGACCACACCCACACCTGCCCGTCGTGCGTGCCGACCGCGACCAAGTCGCCCTTCGGGCTGAACGCCACGCGGGAGACGACCCGCTCGAACCCCTCGAGCGTGCGGAGCAGTTTGCGCCCGGGGACGTCCCAGATCTGGACCGCGCCGTTGAAACCGGCGGCCATGACCCGGCCGTCGGGGCCAAAGCCCAGCGCGGTTACCGGCCGGCGGCGCGTCGGCAGGGCGAAGGCTTCCTCGCCCGTGGCCGCGTTCAGGAACACAACCGGGTTGTCCGCCCCGCGGGCCGAGCCCGGGACTTCGGCGGCCAGCCACTTCCCGTCGGGGGTGGATGCCAGGCACGACGGGCGGCTCTCCCAATCGCGGGCGAACCGCTCTGCGCCGGTCGCGGCGTCCCACACCCGGACCCGGTTGGCCGCCTTCGGGTCGGCCGGCTTCGGGTCTACCGTCGCCACCCAACTCGCGTCCGGCGGCGCACACAAAAAGCGGGGTTCGGTCACCCGCACGGGGAGAACCTTCCGCACGTCGCCGCCGGGCAGGTCGCGGAGCGTTACCCGGTCGTCCTTGTCGTCCCCCCGGAAGGCGACTAGCGTCCGCCGGTCGGCGGAGAGGACGGCCGCGGCCCCGTCGTTGGACGCCGGCGAAGCAAACAACTGGCGTTCGGTCGTGGCGGGCTTGCCCCCGCTCGCGGGGTGCCACCGCACAAGTTGCTTGGCGGAGGCGGCCCACACCTCACCCCGCTCGGCGAAGATGACGTCGAGTGCGCCGGGGAAGGCGAGTTGGTCGAGGGGGGTGTTCTGGGGCTTCCGCGGCGACTCGACCCGGACGGACGCCTGTTCGTCGCGGACGAACGCCGCCCGACCGGGGCCGAGCAGGACCGGTTCGGTCGGCCCGCCGCGGACGACCCGCACGTCCCCGCCCAGCGACTCGACCCGCGCCGAACCCGGTCCCGACGAGTACACCGAGAACGAGCCGCGGCCGACGTCCACATCGGCCGCACCCACGCCGACCACGAGCCGCCGACCGGTCGCGACCGCGGTGACCCGCCCCTGTACGAGAAACACCTTCCACGCGTCACCCCCGCCGGCGACCGGCATGAGCCGCACCGCCGTCTCCGGGTGGATCTCGACCCGTCCGCGGTCGGGGAACTCCACGACCACGGTGCTTTCCTCGCCTGCAGTCCGGACGGTCTGCTCGCGCTCCAGAACTTGGCCCGCTCGGGCGGGGGCGGCGCCGCCGGGGCCGACCACCTCGACGGTCCCGGACATCATGGTGAGTCGCGCCAACTCGGGCTTGACCGGGACACCATTGCCGGGATCCCCCTGCCGCGGCGGGGTTTCGACCGCGGCCCCTTCGTGCGGGGTGTGCGGCGCGGGGTTCGGGGCGCGGGTGCCGAGCCAGACCGCCAGAAGAAGCGCGACGGCCAGGGCGGCGAACGCGGCCAAAATGCGCGGGTGCCGAGCCGCGCGCCCGGCGCCCGCCCGCCGGTCGGCGAGTTCGGTCATCACCGCCGTGGTCGTCCGCTCGAGTCGCTCGGTGGCGATCTTCGCCACCGTCGGTCCGGCCAGGTCGAACTCGGTGCGAAGGCCGCGCAGCACCAACTCCAGCCGGACGAGCGCGAGGTGGCGCGCCTGCGCGTTCGGGTCCGCCTCCAGGAGCGCGTTCAGTTCGACCGCCCCGGCGTCCGTGATGGTGCCGTCGAGTAGCCGGTCGGTGAGTTCGTCGGTGCGGTTCATGTCGTGCCCAACTGCCCCTCGATGCAGGCCCGGAGCCGGAACCGGATGCGGGAGATCGCCCGCTGGACCGCGGCCGGGGTCGTGTCCCGGCGCGCGGCGATGGCCTCGAACGACAGCCCCTTCTCGTACCGCAACTTCAGGATCGCGGCCTCGTCGGCCGGCAACTCCGCGCGGCAACTCCGCAGGGCGGCCAGGTAGACCTCCGAGTCGTCGCGGCCGGGGTCCTCTGCCCGGAGCCGCTCGGCCAGTTGCTCGCGGTACACCGCCAGCCGCTGCTCGGCCCTCGTGTCGCCGCGGTACTCCTTGCGGAGCCGGTTCCGGGTCAGGGTCCGGATCCACGCCCCGAAATCGGTCCCGGGCTGGTACTGGCCCAGGTGGGTGTAGGCGTCGATGAACGCCTGCTGGACCAGGCTCTCGGTCGCGCCCCAGTCGCGCAAGAGGCTGGAGGCGATCCGCCAGACGTCGGCCTCGTAGAGCCGGATGAGCCCGGCGAAGGCGTCCAGTTCGCCGGCCAGCACCTGCCCCACCAGCCCGTCGGCCTCGGGCGTCGGCCCTTCGGGTTTCGGCGTTCGATCCATAGGACTGAATACCTGCAAAGCCACACGGCAGACAGAACCACCCGACGGCGCGGCACCGAAGGCGGGCGAGGCGAATGCGATCGACAGAAGCGTGGCGGTCAACGGACGGAGTATTAGATCGAACCGGCATGAATGAGGAAGCCCCCAACTGAACTCCACCAACCGACTCGCGCAGACGGGTATGCCGCTGTCTGCCGCAGCCCGAGAGCGGGGTTCGGTTGTAGACCTCCTCCAAACTCACCAAACTCACCCTCCCTGCACCACATGACGCACCTCTTCCGACTCGGCCTCGCGGCCATTTGCCTAACCTGCCCGGCCGTTGCTCCCGCCGCTGACGGGCCGTGGCCCGCCGACCTGAAGGAGTGGAAGAAGCCCGAGCCGGGCGAGCACCCGCGGCTCCTCTTCCGCAAGGGCGACGTGCCCGACGTCAAGAAGCGGGCCGAGACGCCCGAGGGGAAGGCCGTCGTCAAACGCCTGCGGTTCCTGCTCGACGGCAAGAACGGCGACACGCTCCTGCCGCCGGGCCAGCCGGAGCACACCGTCGGTGCCTTCACGATCGGCCACGCCGCCGGGTACGGCCTTCTGTACCAGCTCACCGGCGAGAAGAAGTACGCCGACCTCGGGCTCCAGTGCTTCGACCGCATGATCAAGGGCGAGGCCGACCGCGACGGCCGCTACTCGTTCACCGACCCGAACGGCGAACTGCGGGCGGGGTCGTCGTGGGCGGTCGCGGGTCTGGGGTACGACCTGTGCTACGACGGCTGGGCCGAGGCCGACCGGAAGCGGGTCGCGAAGGCGTTCCTCGACGTCAAGGACTCCCAGGGGTTCAACCTGGAGAAGGTGGTCCGCAAGCCCAAGTACGGGCCGGAGAAGAACCACACCGGCGGGATCATCTGCGGGGCGGTGGCGGCCGCCGCCCTGGCCGGCGACCCTGGCACCGAGGGGGTGAAGATCTGGGAAGAGTGGCTGCCCGACGCCTACACGAACGCCCACGCCATGCTCACCAGGGGGTTCGGTGACCACGGCTGGTACGCCGAGAGCCAGGGGCCGAGCCACGTCTCGTCCGACACCGGGTTCCAGCTCTGGCTCCAGGCGGCTCGGGTCGCGTGCGGGAAGGACTTCGTCACCCCCCGGCCCAACGCCCAGTTCATCGCACTCCGGTGGGCGATGGAGATCGTCCCGCAGGACGGCCGCCCCCAGTTCCCGAACCGGATAACCAACGGCGGGCCGAGCTACGGCACGCACGAGTTCTACCGCGGCGGCGACTGGTCGCACGGCGGGCAGTTCGCGCAGGGGTTCGGGGTCATCGAGGACCGCTACAAGCCCGCGTTCCTGTGGGTGTATCAGAACTTCGTCGAGCCCGCCGAGCACAAGCTCATCACGAAGGAAGCCTGGATCAACGAGAAGGGGTGGCTTGCGAAGGGCGAGAAGAGTTACGACGCGCTCACCTCACCGTGGAAGGCGGTCGTGGCTTTCACGAACTGGCCGATCGGGGTCGAAGCCAAGAACCCCGCGGGCGTTCTGCCGCAGGCGATCGAGGACCGCGTCCACGGGTACTACTGCTTCCGCAACCGGTGGAAGGACGCGGACGACATCGTCGTCACCGCCCTGCTCGGGTACGGGCCGAAGAACGGGTACAAGCCGAAGTTCGGGCCGGTGGTGGTGTGGGGCCTCGGCAAGCGGTACGAGTTCGGCAACTTCACCTCGCCGAAACCGGCCGAGTTCGCGCCCGGGAAGGACGGCTCCGGCGTGATCGCGACGGGCGAGAGGCACCTGGCGGTGGACTTCTCCGCCGCCTCCGGCGCGCCGCTGCTGCTCGTGGGCGTCGGCATCGGCGAGGGCAAGTCCGACGCGGCCGCCCAGTTCACGAAGGTCACCGCCGGCGGGCAGACCTTCACGGTAATGACGCTGTCGAAGGACAAGCACCCCGAGGTGAAGGCCGACGGCGACAAGCTCACCGTCGGCGGGCAGACGGTCACCTTCGACGGCAAGAAGATCGTGTTCGCGAAGTGACCCGCCGTCCCGGTCTGCGCCCGCCGCGGCCGGGCTTCGGGACGTGGCCCGCCAGTAGGGCTCTCCCGGCGATCCCGTCCGCGGGTCAGGCCAACACCTCCGAGATCGGGCCGCTGCTCTCCTTGAACGCCTTCACCGGGCAGCCGAGTTGCTGGAGGATGGTCAGGTACAGGTTCGACATCGGCACCTTGTCGCCCTCGTACTTGACGTGCCGGCCGTGCTTGAACCCGAGCTTGCGCCCGCCCGCGAGGAGCGTCGGGAAGCTCTTGCCCGAGTGGCTCGAGATCTGCGCCCCGCCGAACAGGACGACGGTGTGGTCGAGCAGGTTGCCGTCCGCGGCGCGGACCCCCTTCAGCTTGGTCATCAGGCGCGCGAGGCACTCGACCAGCATCAGGTCGCGGGCGAAGATCACCTGCGCCTCCGGCGAGTCCGCGGCGCCCTGCGCCTTGTGGTGGACGTCGTGCGCGCCGCGCACCGGGGCGCCGGCCTTCTGTGCCCAGTCCTTGTACTCGTCGTAGTTCGGCCCGCCCTCGCCGCCCAAACTGTGCGTCACCACGCGGGTCATGTCGGTCTGGAACGCGAGCGCGATCAGGTCCATCATCATCTCGATGTGCTCGCGCATTCCGTTCTTGCCCTGTGGCACGGTCTTCACGGCCTCCTCGTCGAACTTCGGCCGCCCGCGGTCGAGGATGAGTTCGCTGTCGTCCAGGCGCTTCTCCACCTCGCGGATCGAATCGAGGTACTGGTCGAGCCGCTTCTTGTCGTCGGCGCCGAGGTGCTTCTGGACATCCTTCACGCCCGCGCCGGCGGTGTCGAGCACGCTCTTGTTGAGCGCGAGGCGGGCGTGCGCGTCCTTCAGTTGATCCTTGTCCGCGGGCGGGAACAGCCGCTCGAACACGGTGCGGTAGTTCGCGGTCGCCGCCACGTCCACGCCCAGCGCGTTGCGGGAGAGCGTCGCGGTTCCGACGCCGTCGGCGAACGACAGTGCCAGCGACGGCACCCACGTCGGTCCGAGGTGCTTCGCGGCCACCTGATCCATCGACACGGTGTTGGTGATCGTGCCCGGGTTGATGTTGATGTTGTGGCCGGTCAGCCAGTTGTACGGGTGGACGTGACCGCTGATGCGCCCGGTGATGTGCGACAGGTTCGTCAGCACCGTGAACTCGTCGCGCATCTTCTCGAGCGGCTTGTGAGCCGGGGAGATGGTGTAGCCCTTCCCGGTGTCGGTCGGGAACCACGTCGAGCGCCCGATGGCGCCGGGGATGTAGAAGCACGCGAGGCGCCGCGGCTCCTTCGCGCTGGCTTCCGCGGCGAGCGTCTGCCCGCCCATGATTTCGAGGTACGGCAGCGCCATCGTCGCGCCGAACCCGCGGAGCAGCGCGCGGCGGGTGATCCAGTACGTCTTCCGGTTCATTTCGGGTTCCCAGTCGGAGGTTTCGGGTCTTGAGGAAGTTGGTGTGATTCGAGGAACGCGCGCGACCGCGCGACGGCCTTCAACAGGTCGCGCAGCGGGTAGCCCTTCTCGCGGGACTGATCCATGATCGCTGCAATTTCCGTCCGGTCGTCGATGCCCGGCACGCGGCCGGTGCCGTACACGAAGAAGTTCTTCATCAAGCCGCGCACCAAGTCGTCTTTGTAGTGCTTCGCAACGAGTTGCTTGAACTCGCCGAACGTCTTGAACTCCTCGCCGCGCGGCAAGCGTCCGAGGGTGTCCACCGGGCGCGTCTTGCCCTCGCCGACCCACGCGATGCGGCCGTCCAGTTCGCTCCGCTTGTAGCTCTCGTGTTCCACGTCGCGCCAGCGCCCGCTGAGGTCGAAGTTCTGGAACGCGAACCCGACCGGGTCGATGTTCTTGTGGCACACCGAACACCGCGCGTCGCTCTGGTGCTGCTTGAGCAGTTCGCGGAACGGCTTGCCCTTGTTCTTGCCGTCCGACGGGTTCAGTTCCGGCACCTCCAGCGGGGGCGGGGGCGGCGGGATGTCGAGGACGTGCCGAAGCGCCCACGCGCCGCGGTAGATCACCCAGTTCTCGCCCATCCACGTCAGCATCGACTGAATCCCGGCGTGACCGAGAACCCCGCCGCCGCGCGGGTCGTCGGCGCGGAGCTTCACCTTGCGCAACTCGCCGCCGACGAGCGCCGGGTAGCCGTAGTGCAGCGCGAGCGCGTCGTTCATCATCGTCCAGTCGCTGGCGACCAGCTCCGCGGCCGGGCGGTTGTCGGCGACGAGTTGCGCGAAGTACGCGAGGGTCTCGTCGCGCATCGACACCTTCAGGTAGCGCGCGAACCGGAAGTCCTGCTTGTTGATGTGGGTCTGTGCGATGGTGATCGGCTGTTCCAGTTCGAGCCACTGCGTCACGAACGGCCGCACGAACGCCCGGCTCCGCGGGTCCGCGAGCAGACGGTCCACCTGCGCGTCGAGCACCTTCGGGTCGCGGAGCTTGCCCGCCTTCGCGAGGTCGCGGAGTTCGGCGTCCGGCGGTTCGCCCCAGAACATGAAGCTCAGCCGCCCGGCGACGGCGTGCTGCGCGACCACCGGGTCCGGGTGCGCGGGCGAACTGTGGTAGCGGAACGGAGCGCTCATCAGCACCGACTGGAACGCGACCCGCAGCGCGGCGTCGAACGAGCCGCCGCCGGCGCGGACCTTCTCGTACAGCTTGAAGAACGGCGCCTGCTCCGCGTCGCCGACGGGCCGGCGCCACGCGCGGTCCATCCAGAGTGCCAGCAGGCGCTTCGCGGAGGCCGCGTCGTCCTTGATCGCGCCCACGTCCGCCTTCCACTCCTTCGGCGGCCACGGCGTCGCCGCGAACGGCTCGATGTCGATGCTGTGCATCACGAGGTAAGGCGCCGGCTGCTTCTCCGGCGGCAGCGCCCTGCGGTCGAAGGTCGGGCGGAACGGCCCGGTGCCGCCGGGCGGCGGGTTCTTGTCGTTCGGGCTGGTCTTATCCTCGTTCTCGAACCCGGCGACCGCGTAAGGAATCTCCACCTTGTTCGCCAGCGCGACCGTCACGCCCTTCGACTGCACGACGAGGTCGCCGAGTTGCACCTCGTAGACGAGCTTCTGCGGCTCGTCCGCGGTGCCGGTGATCTCGCGGAAGTCGAGGTCTTGCCCGCCGATCCGCACCCACAGCCGCGGGTTCGGGACGCCGTCCACCGGCTTCAGCGCGGAGACGACCAGCGTGAGCCGCAACACGCCTTCCTTGCCCGCGGGCGCGGGAACGCTGACGCTCCACTCCTCGCGCTCGCCGACGGCGCGCGGATCGATGAGCAGACCCAACCCGGGCCGCGCGACGCCGCGCAGTTCCTTGCCGGTCGCGCCCTCGGCCTTCCACGCGTCGAACGCCTTCTTCACGTCCTTCACTTCGGCGAAGTTCATCGCGAAGTTCTTCCCCTTCGGGGCGTCGAGGAAGGACAGCCCGTCGACCGCGCGGCGGGTGACGATGAGCCACTGCGCGACCGCGTCAGACGCTTCCGGCAGGCCGTCGGCGCCGGTATCGAACCCGGCGACGGTGCCGTCGCCGGGTAAACCCATCGCGAAATCGACCTGCAAGCCGGTCACGTCGCGGAGCGCGGACGACAGTTCGCGCCGGTTGAGGCGGCGCGTGCCGCCGGCGCCGAGCGCGCGCTGTTTCTCCGCGATCCACGTCAGCACGGCCTTTTTGTCGGCGTCCGCCGGTTGCGCGCGTTCTTTCGGCGGCATCTCGCCGCTCGCGACCTTCTGGTGAACCATCGTCCACAGGTTGCGGTTGCCCGCGTTGACGCCGTCCACCTGGTCGAGGCGCACCCCGCCTTCCTGTTTCTTCTCGCCGTGGCACGCGACACAGTGCTTCTTGAGGAACGGGGCCGCGGCCGTCGGAAAGTCGTCGGCGCCGCGCGCACCGGCGGCGAGCAACAGAAGGACCGCACTGGCGAGAATCGCTTTCACTTGATGTCCCACACTTTCACCGTGTTTCCGCACGCCGCGACGACGCGCTTGCCGGCGCGGTCGAAGCCGACTGATGACACGCCGTCCGTTGCCTTGAGCGCCACCAACTCGTCGCCGGTCGCGGCGTCCCAGACGCGCGCCGTCTTGTCGTCGCTGCCGGAGACGATGCGCTTGCCGTCGGCGCTGAAGGCGACCGAGGTCACGTCTTCGGTGTGCCCTTTGAGCGTCAGCAGTTCCTGCCCGGTCTTCGCGTCCCACACGCGGGCGGTATGGTCCTGGCTGCCCGAGAGGATGCGCTTCCCATCCGGGCTGAAGCTCACCGACGTAACGGTTGCGTCGTGGCCGGTGCAGGTGAGCAGTTCGTCGCCGGTCTCCGCGTCCCACACGGTCACGACCTTGTCGCCGTCGCCGGAAACGATCTTCAATCCGTCCGGGCTGAAGCACACGCAGGTGACGTCGTACTCGTTGTCCGCGTCGATGGTCTTGAGCAACTTGCCGGTCGCGGCGTCCCACACCTTCAGCGTGTCGTCGCCGCTGCCGGTCGCGATCTTCGTTCCGTCCGGTGCGAAGCACACCGCCGTCAGGTTCTCCTTGTGTCCCTTGAGCGTCAGCAGTTCCTTGCCGGAGTTCGCGTCGAAGACTTTCGCGACCTTGTCCCACGTTCCCGCGACGATCCGCTTCCCGTCCGGGCTGACGCAGACCGCGGTGACGCCTTTCCCGTCGGCGCGAATGCGGTGCAGTTCCTTGCCGGTGGTCGCGTCCCAGATGCGCAGCGTGTCGTCACCGGCCCCGGAGGCGATGGTCTTGCCGTCGGGAGAGAAGCAGACCGACGAAACCCACTTGTCGTGCCCGCGCAGCGCGAGCGCGGCTCGCGGCTTCGCGGGCGAATCACTCGCGAAGCCGCAAGCGGCCAATAACAGCGTCAGCGCGCCGGTCACGAGAACAGCTCCTTGATCGGCGTGCCCTTCGTGGCACGGTCGATGACCCGGGCCGGCACACTCACGTCGGCGCGCATCCGACCGACGTCGCACAGCGTGTGAAGGGTCGTGGCGTGCAGGTCGGCGATGGTGAGTGCTTCCGTCGCGGGTTCGGCGCCGCGCCGGTCGGACTGACCGACCACCTGACCGTGCTTCAACCCGCCGCCCGCGAACACCAGCGGGCAGATCTTCGCGTGGTGATGGCGGCCGAGGTTCTTGTCCAGCCCCGAGCGGCCGAACTCGCCCGTGATGACGAGCAGAATCTTGTCTTCGAGGCCGCGCTGCTTGATGTCTTCGAGGAACGCACAGACCGCGTGGTCGAGGGGCGGCGCGAACACGCCCATGCCTTCCGGCATGTTCGGAATGCCCTTGCGCGCGTGGAAGTCCCAGTTCGCGTTCACCACAGTGACGAACCCCGCGCCCGCTTCGCACAGCCGCCGCGCGAGGAGCAACTGGCGCCCGAGCGAAAACCCGACCGACGGACCGGTGCGGACGAACTTCGAGTTGTCGTCGCAGTTCCAGTTCGGGAAGTGTTCGGTGTCGTAGGCTTTGATCGTCGCGGGCTTCTCGCGCGACAGGTCGAGCGCCTCGCGCACCTTCCCGCTCCGCAGCACCTCCGCCGCCTGGAGGGTGAACTCATCGAGTCGGCCCATTGCGCCGGCGGCATCGGCGCGGCGGTCGAGCCGGTCGAGCTGCTTCAGAAGACCGAGTCGGTCGTTCACGTCGGCGGATTCGAGCCGCGGGTTCAGCAAATCGAGGAACGGGTTTGGCTCTTCGCCCTTCCGCTTCTTGCCTTCTTCAATCGGTCCGTCGGAGAGCGGCGCGAGCAGCTCGAAGGGCGAGTACGCGTTTCCCAACCCCGCCGGCTGGCAGCCCTCCACCACCGACTCGAACGACCCGTTGAACCCGGCGCGGCCGGTCTTGTTCCGCGTGGTCGGTGGGATCAGCGCGTGACGCGGCAGACCGGTGGTTGGGTTGATCGCCCCGGCGGCGCGGGCGTACACCGCGCCGAGGCCCGGCTCGGTGATCGGCTTGCCGTCCTGCACCGTCAGGTCGGCGGTCATCAGTTGCTTGTGGGCGCCGTTGTGTTCCGGGTGCTTCGTCTTGAACGACCGCACCACGGTGAGACGGTCGGCCATCTTCGCGAGTTTGGGCAGGTACGCGGAGAACCGCACGCCGGGGATCGCGGTCGGGACGTGGCCGTTGATGCTGGTCGAACCTTCCGGGCCGTCCGGCTTGGGGTCAAACGTCTCGTACTGGCTCGGTCCGCCCGCGAGGAACAGGAAGACGACCGACTTGTCGCGGACGAACGAGCCGGGCGCCGCAGTTGGATCGGCGGCGCGCAGGTTGCTGCCGACGGCAAGCCCGCCGAGGCCGAACAGCCCGGCGCGGAGGAAATCGCGCCGCGAAGTTCCGTCGCAGAGCCGGGAGCGAGAGCCGGTGACGAGGTCAAACATGGAGTGGTCCGTTAAGTTACTTTCCCGAACCCCGCCGAATGATTCGTGCAGACACACAGCCCCCGCGGTAAGGTGTGTCTGGCCCCCGCGCAGGTGGGGTTCCGATGTTGGGTGAACTCCGCCCCCGCCGAACTCCCGCCGGTTTCCGACACTCCTCGCGAGTCTGCCAATGTCCTCGCGCTCGGTCCTTTCCACTCTCTTCGCGCTTGCGCTGTTCGCGCCGGATTCCGTCGCCGCGGAACCGGCGGGCGTCAGTTTCACGACCGAAGTTGTGCCCACACTCACGAAACTCGGGTGCAACACCGGCGGGTGTCACGGCAAGGCCGAAGGGCAGAACGGGTTCAAACTGTCGCTGTTCGGCTTCGAGCCGCAAGACGACTACGAGTACATCGCGAAGGAAGCCCGCGGCCGGCGGGTGTTCGCCGCGGCCCCGGCGCAGAGCCTCCTGTTGCTCAAGGCGACCGGTTCCGTTCCCCACGGCGGCGGGAAGCGGCTCGACACCCAATCCGACGCGTACGAACTGCTGAAGCGGTGGGTCGTCGAAGGCGCGCGGTCGTCGCCCGCGAACGCGCCGAGCCTTGAACGCATCGAGGTTCAGCCCGGAAGCAAACTTCTTCAACGCGGCGAAAAATTGCAGGCGTCGGTCGTCGCGCACTTTCGCGACGGCTCGAAGCGCGACGTGACCCGGCTCGCGGTGCTGGAAGCCGGCCCCGCGGATCTGCTCGCCGTGGACGCCAACGGCGCCGTCAGCGCGAAGCAGCAATCCGGTTCGGCCACCCTCACCGCGCGCTACATGGACGCCGTCGCCGTCGCGCGAATTACGATTCCGTTCGGAACCCCGGTCACCAAACTGCCGCCCGCCAAGACCGTCGCCGACGAACTCGTCTTCAAGCAACTGAAGGAACTCGGGTTGCCGCCGTCGGAGTTGTGCGACGACGCGACGTTCCTCCGCCGCGCGACCATCGACATTTGCGGCCGGCTCCCCACGAAGGAAGAAGCGGAAGCGTTCGCGAAAGAGAACGGGGCCGACAAGTACGAGAAGCTCATCGACCGGTTGCTCGCTTCGCCCGACTACGCGGACTACTTCGCGAACAAGTGGTCGGCGCTGCTCCGCAACCGGCGCAACGCGCCGAACGAGGACGCGAAGCCGAACGTCGCGTTCCACGCGTGGATTCGCGACGGCCTCAAGGACAACAAGCCGTTCGACGCGTTCGTGCGAGAGTTGCTCACCGCGACCGGTCCCGTGGACGACAACCCGCGGGCGGTGTGGTATCGCGAACTTAAGGATTCCGCGAACCTCGCTGAAGACGTGGCCCAACTGTTCCTCGGCCAGCGGGTCGCGTGCGCGAAGTGTCACCACCACCCGCATGACCGCTGGACGCAGGGCGATTACTGGAGCCTCGCCGCGGCGTTCGCGCGCACCGACGTTCAACTCGCGACAGCGCTCAAGAAGGGCGATCCGAAGAAGAACATCCCCGACACGCCGGGTCAGCCGCTCACGGTCGCGCTCAAGAGCGGCACCGCGACGATGCCGCACCCGCGCACCAACGCGAAACTCTTCCCCGCCGGTCTCGACGGCAAGCCGTTCGCGCTTTCGGACGATGCCGACCCACGCGAGAAGCTCGCGGAGTGGGTCACCGCGACCGACAACCCGTACTTCGCGCGCACGCTCGTGAACCGCTACTGGAAACACTTCTTCAGTCGCGGGCTTGTCGATCCCGAAGACGACATGAGCGCAACGAACCCCGCGAGCAACCCCGAACTCCTCGACGCGCTCGCGAAGCGGTTCGTCGCGGACAAGTACGACACGAAGAAACTCATTCGCTTGATCTGCACGTCGAACGTGTATCGCCTCAGCAGCACACCGAACGACCACAACGCGAACGACAAGCAGCACTTCGCCCGGTTCTACCCGCGACGCCTGAACGCCGAGGTACTGCTCGATGCCATCGACGCGGTCGCGCTCGCGAAGACGCCGTTCCGCGGCGTCCCGGCCGGCACGCGGGCCGTGCAACTGCCGGACAACCAGTCCGATTCGTACTTCCTCAGCGTGTTCGGCCGCCCGGACGGGGCGAGCGCGTGCGAGTGCGAACGCAACTCCGACGCCAACCTCGCGCAAGCGCTCCTCCTGATGAACTCGGAGGAACTGCTCGCGAAGATCGGCGCCCCGCCTCCGGCGCCGAAGACCGACCCGAAGGCGAAGCCGAACCCGAACGCCGGGCCGAAGGCGGCGCCGGGCGAGCGGCTGACGAAGCTCCTCGCGGACAAGCGCCCGCACGCGGAGAAACTCCGCGACCTGTACCTCGTGGCGCTGTCGCGCGAGCCAATGAAGGACGAACTCGCGATCCTCGTCGGCCACATCGAGAAGAAGGGCGACGACCGCGCCGCCTACGCCGACATCCTCTGGGCACTGCTGAACACCAAAGAGTTCCTGTTCAACCACTAATCAACGTCCGGCAGAAGAGGTTTAGCGTCGGTCCCGCGGGCCACGCACAACCTCCTCGGCGCGAAGGGAGACCCACATGTTCTCGGTATTCGGTTCCGGTCGCACGCGCACCTGCGCCGGCCTTTCGCGCCGCGAATTGCTCCGCGTCGGGAGCCTCTCGCTCGGCGGGCTGTCGCTCCCGGGGTTGCTCGCCACGAAGGCGCAGGCCGCGAACCCCACCACCGCGTTTCGCGACAAGGCCGTCGTGATGCTGTTCCTCGTCGGCGGGCCGCCGCAGATCGAGACGTTCGACCCGAAGGAGAACGTGCCGGACAACATCAAGAGTTGCACCGGTGAAGTTCAAACGGCGCTCGCGGGCGTGAAGTTCGGCGGCACGTTCCCGAAGATGGGCGCGCGCGCCGACCGGCTCGCGGTGGTGCGGTCATTCGGCAGCACCGACGGCGGGCACAACCAGTTGCCGGTCATCACCGGCCGCAGCCCGATGAAGTCGCCGATGGCGGCGATCGTGGCGCGCGCTCTCGGCGCGATGAACCCCAAGACCGGCGTGCCGACCAACACCGTGATCGTACCGGAGGCGATCAAGCCGGACCTCAAGCTCAACAACCCGACCGGGCCGTTCCAACTCGACTACGCCGTGAAGAATTACCTCCCGGCGGGCGGTGTCGGCCGCGCCTACGACGGGTTCATGCCCAGCGGCTCCGACACGCTGATGAAGAACCTTCAGCTTCAGATGGCGCAGGCCGACTTCGACGACCGCCAGAGTTTGCTCGGCAAGCTCGACGGCCTCAAGCGGACGCTCGACAAGACCGGCGAGGTCGCGGGCATCGACGCGTTCCAGCGCCAGGCCGCGGAGGTGCTGGCAAAGGGGATCGCGGACGCGTTCGACCTGTCGAAGGAAGACCCGAAGACGGTAGCGAAGTACGACACCGGGCACCTGTTCAACATGGACGACTACCACAAGGGCGGGAAGAATTACAACAACCTCGTGAACCAGTCGCGGGCGACGAACCTGCTCGGCAAGCAGATGCTCCTCGCGCGGCGGTTGGTCGAGCGCGGTGCCGGGTTCGTGACGGTGCTCGACGGCTGCTGGGACTTCCACGCCGACGGCAACAACCCGTCGTGCCCGGTCGGGATGTCGTTCCTCGGGCCGCAGCTCGATCACGCGGTAGCCGCGTTCCTCGACGATCTCAAGGACCGCGGCCTCGAAGACAAGGTGCTGCTGATCATCACCGGCGAGATGGGCCGTAGCCCGGCGAAGGGCAAGAACGGCGGCACCGGGCACCACGCGGACATCACGCCACTGGTACTCGCGGGCGGCGGGTTGAAGATGGGTCAGGTGATCGGCAAGAGCGACAAGACCGGCGCGAAGCCGGTGACCAAAGCATACAAACCGGAGCACCTGCTCGCGACCGTGCTGCACACGATGTTCGACGCGTCCGCCGTGCGCACCAACTCGGCGCTGCTGCCGGCCGAAGTCGCCAACCTCGTCAACGCCGGTCAGCCGATCAGCGAATTGTTCTGAGCGCCCAAGCACGCAGACCGGGCGGTTGCACTCACCGCCCGGCGCCCGCGACCGGCAGCCGAACTTGGTGAAGTCGGTATTCGCCCGCTCCGGTGATGAACAACGTCCGCCCGTCTTTCCCGCCGAACGCCAGTCCGGAGATGTTTCGCGGGACGCCCAGAATCATCGCCACCACCTTCTTCCCGTCGGGCGAGATCACCGCGACCGCCTCGCCCGACGTGTGCGACTCGGCGCCCGCGATGTAGATGTAACCGAGCTTGTCCACCGTCAGCCCCTGAAGCCGGCCGACCCACCCGAGCAGATTCTCAACGCCGTCTTTCGCGACGGGGAGCTTGGGCAGATCCGGCTTCAGATCTTGAACCTTGAAGAACACCGCGCCCTCGCCCGGCTTGCCGTCCGCGTCCAGCGGGAACCGCCACACCGCCCGGCTCTTCGCGTCCGGCAGTTTGGACGCAACGTACAACCAGTCCTGCTTCGGACTGAGGCCGACGCCGTAGGTGTGGCCGATCTTCGGCGTGTAAACGGAGACCGTGCCGCCGGGAACGACGCTGCGGGTGCCGCCGTCGGGGAAGCCGGACCAGAACACGCGACCGGACTTGTGGACCGCGACGAAGTGCGGCGTGCCCACGTCCTTGTCGGCCAGAACGGTACTGGTTCCGTCGGGCTTGATCCGGACGATTCGCGCCGGATCCTTCTCGGTCAGGATTAGGTTACCATCCGGATCGACGGCCAAGCCGACTGGCACCGGAACCTCGTGAAGCGTCTCGAACTTGTCCGGCGCCGTGAAGGTAACGAGCCGCTTCCCGCCGCGGTCGGCGATGACGAGTTTGTCCTTCCACCACACCATCCCGGCGGCCGACAGCTTCGGGCTGCCGGGGACTTCCTCGGCGGTGTACACGCCGCCGGGCGCGGTGTCAGGGTCGGCCCCAATCGCGGGTACGACGAGGGCGGGGAGGAGACAAACCGTCGCGAGAAGGCGTGTGTGCATGGCGGTGTGAAGAGTGAGAGGAGTGCCCGCTTCCTAAACCCCACAGGTCGCCTGCCGCAGACACCTTCGATACCGCGCGTCTGGTTCTCGCCGTGCGCGGGATTCTGAACGTGGCCCCGCTCGCTGAACACCTGGGAATCGAGTTATGAGTCGCGTCCTCTTTGCGTTGCTTCTCCTCGGCTTCGGCGGTGCGGTCGCGGGGGCCGAACCGCCGAAGGGCGTTACCGCGCGCGTCGAGTACACGCTGAAGACCGCCCGCACTCGCGACCCCGTCCTCGGCGGAGCGCGAGACAAGGTGTTCGTCAGTGTCTGGATTCCCGACGGCGTGAAGACCGTTCGCGGTGGGATCTGCAACCCGTTCTCGAAGGGCGACGACGTGAGCAAGCACTGGCAGGCCGCGTGCCGGCACTGGCAGTTCGCCTACGTGCAAGTGGACTTCGACGCGGTGAAAAAGGAGGAGTTCGCGCTCCTCAAGACCGGCTTAACCGACCTCGCGAAGCAGACCAAACACCCCGAACTGGAGCACCTGCCGCTGTGCTTCACGGGAATGTCGCGCGGCGGCGGGATGAGCATGCAACTCGCCGAACTCATGCCCGAACGCACCATCGCCAGCGCCCCAGTGTGCCTGGAGGTCGGGCCGGCCTCCGAACCTACCCGCCGCATCCCGGTGATGACGGTCTTCGGCGAGAAGGACGGCTCCCAGATGAAACTGCTGCTCGACAAGCTCCCGGCGGAACGAAAACTCGGCGCTCGTTTCGGAATCGCGGTCCAGTGGAACCGCAAGCACGAGTTCGCCCTCGCCAACAACCTGTCGTTCGTGTTCTTCGACGACGCGATCACCCGCCGGCTGCCCAAACAACCGCCCGCGGACAAACCCACGCCGCTGGCGGAGATCGCGCTCGAAGACGGCTGGCTCGGCGACACGTCCACTTGGGACAAGGACGGGAAGATCCCCACCGTCGCCGCGTGGAAGGACTACAAGGGCGACCGCGACGCGGCGTGCTGGTTCCCATCGCAGCGGGTCGCGGCCGTGTGGCAGGCGTTCGTCGGCGCGGGGACGGGCAAGGACGTGACCATCACCGAGCCGCCGGGGCTGGGCGACGGCCAGCCGTTCGTCCTCCACTCGGCCGGGAAGCCGGTGACGGTGAAGGTCAAACTCGGCGACCAGTTGAAGCCGCAGAAGGTCGAGTTGTGGGACGCCCACGAGCGGCTGGCCGAAAAGACCGAAGCGCCGTGGGCGTTCGAGGTGACGCTCAAGCCCGGCATCCACTCGCTGATCGTGACGACGAGCGCCGCGGACTCGCGCAGGACCTCGCGCCCGCACACGATTGTCGTTGCCGAGTGACCGCGGCGCGTGTTAGTGGTTGAACCGGAACTCGGTACTCGCGAGCAACGCCCAGATCACGTCCCGGCACAGTTCCTCGCGCGCGACGCCGGGCGTGGCGAGGTACTTCACGACGTCCGCGACCTCGTCGGTGCTCGGCGGCCGAGACAGCACCGCGAGGTACGCGAGGCGAGCAACTTCGGCACCGTCTTTCGCCTTCGCGAGTTGTCCGACGAGCTCGCCGGGGCCGGGTTTGAGCATCGTTTGCACGATCGGGTTGTAACTGAGGAACAGCGCGTGCGACGCGTTCGCCTGAAACGGCTCGCCCTCTTGCTTGAAGCGGGCGACGAGCGTGCCGTATTCGCGCTCGCGCTCGAACTGCTTCCGCACGGCCCCGAACGTGATCGCGTCCAGCTTCAGCCGGGCCTTCTCGCGCTCGTACTTCGCGCGCAGCGTTTCCGTGTAGCCGGTGGCCTGGGCGAGCGCGATCGCGAGTTGCGGCGGCGACAGCGGCTTGAGCGCCGCGACCGCGTACCGCTTCGGCTCCGGTCGGGCGCCCGGCCCGGTCCACTTGCTCGACCGCAGGTACGCGTCGCTGTGCAGAATCCCCGCCATCAGCCGGCGCAGGTCGAAGCTGTTCCGGGCGAAATCGTCGGCGAGGTCGTTCAGAAGTTCCGGGTGCGACGCGGGGTTCCCGTCGTGAATCTGATCGACCGGCTCGACCAGCCCGACGCCCACCAACTGCTTCCACATCCGGTTCGCCATCGCCCGCTTGAAATAGGGCGAAGTCGCGTTCACCCCGGTTTCGATCAGCGCCTTGCGGCGGTCGCCCTTCGCGTCGCTGACCTTGCCGTCGAGGAACAACAGCCGTGCGGTCTGCTCGGGCTTGCCGCGCCCGGTGAACTTCACCACGCCGTCGCCCTTCTCGACGAGCGCGGGGACGCTGCCGGTCCCCTTCGCGGAGTAGGTGCGCCCGAGGAAGGAAGCAAGGCCGTAGTAGTTCTCCTGCTTCCAGGCGTCCACGGACGGGTGGTTGTGACACTTCGCGCACTGCATCTGCACCCCAAAGAACACGCTCGACACGGCCACCGTCATGGAGTCGAGTTGCTCCATGCGGTCGCCGCCCGCGAGCCGGCTCGCGAGGAAGTACGCGGCGCCCGCGCCGGTGGCGTCCTTCTCGTTGGGGTCGAGCAACTCGCGCGCGATCTTGTCCCAGCCGGCGTTGTCCGCGAGCCGCTTCTCCAGGAACGCGAGGAACTCGTCGGCCCCAGCGCGCTTCTCTTCCAGCGCGCCGTTGAGCCAGTGGTTGAAGACCCCGCGCCAGTAGACCGGCATTTCGGGGTGGGTGAGCAACGCGTCGATGAGCTTGCGGTGCTTGTCGGGGTCGGTGTCCTTCAGGTACGCGGCGGCTTCCTCCGGCGTCGGGATGCGGCCGAGTACATCGAGGTAGGTGCGGCGCAACAGTTCGTGTTGCTCTGCGCGGGGGGCGGGGGCGAGGCCGTTCTTCTTGTGCGCCGCTGCAATGTGCGAATCGATCTTGCGGCTGAGGTCGCGTTCGTCGCCGGCAAGAACGGGAGCGTGTGTCAACGCGATCGCGCCCAGTGTGAGAATCGCGTACCGCATCACGCCACCTCCCAGATTTCGACTTTGCCGTCGGCGCGACCGAGGCCGAGGAGTTTGCCGTCAGCGGAGAATCGCATTCCGAGGGAGAAGTCACCGATCTTGATCTGCACCAGTTCATTCCCCGCGAGAGCGGGCGTCGGGCCGGCTTTGCCGTTCTTGTCCGGCTTCCCGGGTTGGAACTTGGTGGCGTCGTAGGCGATGACTTTCGCGTTGTTCGACCCGGCGGCGAGGAGATCGTCCTTCGGGCCGAAGCAGACCTGTGCGTCGAGGTTCGTCGAAGCGACCGCGTTCCCGCTGCTCAACTCAAACACGGTCAGGCTCTTCGAGCCGGCCGCGGCGAGCCACTTCCCGTCGCGGCTGACGTGCAGTCGGTGAACCCCGCTGAGAGCCGGGGTCTGGCCGTACTGGTCGTTCGCGCCGCCGTACTCGATGGTGCGGAGGAGGGCGAACGTCTTCGCGTCCCACACCAGCAACTTGCCGTCTTCGGCTCCGGTGACGAACGCGGAGCCGTCCGGCGTCCACGCGGCGTCGCGGACGAAGTTCGTATGACCGGCGAGCGTCTTCAGCGGCGATAGGTCGGCGTTCCACACCTTTACCGCGAAGTCCGCGCCGCCGGTCACGAGTCGGGTGCCGTCCGGCGAGAACGCGACCGCCTCGATCCACCCCGCGTGCGCCTCGACCTCGTGCGTCGGCTTCAGCGCGGGCTTCCCGTCGGCCCACGCCCAGAGTTTCAGTTTGCGGTCCGAGCCGCCGGTCGCGATCCACTTGCCATCGGAAGACACGTCGAGGCACCGCGCCCAACCGGCTTCGTGCGGGCACGCGAGTTGGCCCGGCACGCCCGTGAGGTTCTTGACCGTCGTTTCCTTGTCGTCGAGGGTCCAGACGGCGATGCGGCGGTCCGCGCACGCGGCGAAGAGGAACCGCTCGGTCGGGTGGAAGCGGACCTGCGACATCGTCAGCGGCCCGCGCTTCGCGCCGTCATCGACGTGGAACGTCTTCAGTTTGGTGAGTTTGGTCGGCGGCATGTTACAGCACCTCCTTGACCGGGGTGCCCTTGCTGTTTTCGGTCAGCGGCACGGGGCGGCCCTCGTGTTCGAGTTCCGTGCGCGGGTCGATGCCGAGCAGTGTGTAGAACGTCGCGAACAGGTCCGGGATGGTCACCGGGCGCTCCTTCACCGCGGTGCCGTCTTCGTTGGTGCTGCCGACGACGCCCGGCTTCACGCCGCAGCCGCCGAAGGAGAGCGACCAGCTCTTGGTCCAGTGGTTGCGTCCCGGCGGCCCTTGACCCAGGATTTCCGGCGTGCGGCCGAACTCGCCCATCAGCACCACGAGCGTCTTGTCCCACAGGCCCCGATCCCTCAAGTCGTCGATGAGAGCGCCAGTTGCGATGTCGAACTCGCGGGTGATGTGTCGCTGGCTGTCGAACGCGCGGCGGTGCTTGTCCCAAGCCAGTCCGTTCTGGTGCTGCACGCGCACGAACGGCACACCCTGTTCCACCAGCCGCGCCGCGAGCAGGCAGTCCTTCCCCAGCGCGGACGGGCCGTACTGCTCGACGCGCTTCGGCGGTTCTTTCGAGATGTCGAAGAGTGCGCGGTTCCGGAGGAGCCGGTCCACCGCGCCGAACGCGGCGTCGTGGCTGTCGGTGCCGGTCGTGGTTCGCCCGTCTCCGAACCGACCGCTCATCGCCTTGCGGAGCGCGTCGCGCCGGCGGAACGCGTCGAGGTCTTTCTCGCTGGCGGGCAGGTCTTCCGGCCCTTTCCCCTTACCGGGGCAGTACAGCCCCTGGTAACCGGCGCCGAGGAATCCCGGTCCCGGCACGGCCATGTTGCCGCCGCCTTCCGCACCGAGAACGACGTACGACGGGAGGTCGCTACCGGTGGGCTTCTGCCGGGCGCACACGCTCAACCAGTGCGGCGCGGTGGCGACCACATTCGTCGGCTTGTGGCCGGTCTGCGCGAGGTAGTGGGCCTCCATGTGATCGCCGAGGTCGCTCGTCATCGAGCGGACCACCGCCATCGTGTTCGCGAGCCGCGCGAGGTTCGGCATGTACTCATCGAACCGCACGCCAGGAACGGTGGTCTGCGCGTTCATGTGCGGCCCGCCGGTCGGGCGACCGGTTTTCGGGTCCCACGTCTCGAACTGACTCGGCCCGCCGGACATGAACACGAGAATGACGTGCTTCGCCTGGCGCGCGACCTTGTCGGCGTTGTCGGCGGCGAACAGCCGGCCGAAGCCGCCGAGCGCGGCACCGCCCGCAACCGCTCCTTGAAGGAACAGCCGGCGAGACAACTCATGTTCCTCCCGGCGGCAAACACCGGAGTTTGAATCTGTCCGGGGCATCATGAGGCTCTTGAGGCGGGAACTGGTGGGGCGACGAGCGTACCAGCCGGATTTTGGGCAAGCAACATCACTCAAATCGGAACCCCGCCCGGAAGAGGGCGCAGACAGTTCCGCGGATGTGCCGACTTGCGCGTCTGCGTGAGAAGGCTTGCGGGGTTCAGCATGTGACCCCAGCCTGCGGAGCACCCTCCATGCCCGGTCGCCTCTTCGCCGTCCTGATTCTGACCCTCGTGCCGGCGGTCGCGTCGGCCGAACCGAAGACGCCGACCTTCGAGGGCGATGTGCTGCCGGTCTTGAACGCGCATTGCCTCCAGTGCCACGGCGGCGTTCACCAGAAGAACGGCCTCGACCTCCGCACCCTGCCGGCCGCCCTCAAGGGCGGGCAGTCGGGAGCCGTCGTCGTACCCGGTAAGCCGGACGAGAGCCTGCTGTGGAAGAAGCTCGCGAAGGACGAGATGCCGAAGACCGACAACAAGGTTTCGGACGCGAACAAGAAGCTGATTCGCGACTGGATCGCCGCCGGGGCGAAGGGCACCGAGAAGAAGGCGGAAACGGTCGCCACGCGGCCCGCGAAGAAGCCCTCCGAGGTTGCGAAGTTCATCGACCGCGAGATTGACGCCAAACTTTCCGCCGCGAAAGTGCCTGCCTCGCCGAAGGCGGACGACGCGGAGTTCCTGCGCCGTGCGTCCCTCGACATCGCGGGCAAGCCGCCGACCACGGACAAGGCCGCCGCGTTCCTCGCCGACACGAGTACCAACAAGCGTGAGAAGCTCATCGACGAACTGCTCGCCTCGGAAGACTACGGGCGGCACTTCGGCGAGCGGTGGGTGAACGTGTTCTACCTCACCACCGTCAACCAGACACCGAAGCCGCCGGAGCCGTTCAAGGAGTGGTTCGCGAAGGCGCTCAACGAGGGCCGCGGGTGGGACGCGATCACCCGCGACATCCTCACCGCCACCGGCCCGCTCAGCGACGCGCCGCAGGGGCTGTTCTTCTATTACAACGGCGACATGAACTCGCAGTTCGCCCCGAAGATCCTCGCGGGCAACATCGGGCAGGTGTACCTCGGCGTGCAACTCCAGTGTGCGGAGTGCCACGACCACCCGTTCAGCGCGTGGAAGCAAACCGACTTCTGGAGCGTCGCCGCGTTCTTCGGTCAGTCGGCGCGGATGGAGACGGTCGAAAACAAGAACACGCCCGGTGTGAAGGAGCGGCACATCGAGGAGCCGAAGCCGGGCAAGAAGCCGCCCGCGCCGCTGAAGGAAATCGCGATCAACATCCCCAACGACGGCGAGGCCCGCAACGGCGGCAAGAAGGTGCCCGCGGGGTTGCTCGACGGGGCGAAGCTGGTCGCGGACCCGACCAAAAGCCACCGCCCGCCGTTCGCGGAGTGGCTGACCGCCAAGGACAACCGGATGTTCGCCCGCGCGACCGCGAACCGGTTCTGGGCACACTTCTTCGGCCGCGGGTTCGTCAACCCGCTGAACGACTTCGGCGACCACAACACGCCGTCGCACCCGGCGCTGCTCGACGCGCTCGCGGACGAGTTCGTCGCGTCGAACTTTGATGTGAAGCACCTGATCCGTTGCGTCTGCCTGTCCGAAGCGTATCAGCGGACGAGCCGCGTCGCGCCGGGCAACGAGAAGGCGGAAGCGGAAACCCTCTTCGCCCGCATGGCGCCGAAGGTGCTGACGCCGGAGCAGGTCTACGACGCGCTGTGCGTCGCGCTGGAACTGTCGGAGATCGCGCCGCCACCCGACCCGAAGAAGAAGCCGAACCCGAAGGCGCCACCGCCGCCCACCCCGCGCGCGGTGTTCGTCGCGGCGTTCCGCGGGCCGGGCGAGGCCGACGAGCCCACCGAGTTAAAGCTCGGCGTGCCCCACGCGCTGAAGCTGATGAACGAGAGCTACTACAACACGAGCGGGAAGGTCGTGGACCGCGTACTCGCGTCCGCGAAGGCGCCGACCGACGCGGTCGAGCAACTCTTCCTCGCGGTGCTGTCACGTAAACCCACGGCCGACGAGCGACAGAAGTTCGTGACGTTCGTTGAGAAACAGAAATCCCCGCGTGACGCGTACTGTCGCGTCGTGTGGGTGCTGCTCAACAGCAGCGAATTCATGCTGAACCACTGACCCCACTTGCGACTCAGGGAGCTTCCGCAATGTCTCTTCGTGACGCCGTACTTCGGCGCGAGTTCCTGAAACTGAGCGCCGCGGGCGTGGTCGGCGCGTCGTGTTCCGGCTGGCAGCTCCCGCGCCTCGCGCACGCCGCCGAGGGGAGCGCCCCGCGCCGGAAGGCGTGCATCATGCTGCACATGCAGGGCGGCGTGAGCCAGCACCACACCTTCACCGTGCCCGAGCACAAGGCGCAGAACCAGCAGATCGACACCGCCGTGCCGGGCGTGAAGTTCTGCGAGCACTTCCCGAAGCTCGGCGCGAAGATGAAGGACATTTGCCTCATTCGCGGGATGAGCACGGGCAACAGCGTCCACGAGCGCGCCCGCATCCTGATGCACACCGGATACAACCCCAACGGCACCGTGCAGTACCCGTCGGTGGGGAACGTGGCGTCGTGCGAGTTGGGCGTGGCGGACGCGGAGTTGCCGAACTTCGTAAGCGTCTACGCCGGGTCCGACGGTCTGGGCAGCGGCCCGCTGCACCGCAGCACGCCCGCGTACCTCGGACCGAAGCACGCCCCGGTGCCGGTGAACGACCCCGCGAAGGGGATCGAGAACCTCAAGACCGCGCTCGCGCCGGACGAGTTCGACGAGGCCGCGAAACTGCTCGTCGAGTTCGAGGCGAAGGGGCAGGCCGCGCGGCCGTCCGGTGCCGCCGCGGCTCACCAGGCGAACTACAAGAAGGCGCTGCAACTCCTCCACTCCGACAAGATGAAGGCGTTCGACCTGGAGAAGGAGCCCGTCGCGACGCGCGAACGGTACGGCAAAGTGCAGTTCGGGAAGTCGCTGCTGCTCGCGCGGCGGTTGGTAGAAGCGGGCGTACCGTTCGTCGAAATCACGCTCGACGGCTGGGACGACCACGGCGGCGCGGACAAGAACATCAAGCGCCGGGCCGAGTACCTCGACCCGACCATCTCCTTCCTGCTCGAAGACCTGAAGCAGCGCGGGCTGCTCGAAACGACGCTCGTCGTGTTTATGAGTGAGTTCGGGCGCACCCCGCAGCTCGCGGACAGCGGCTACAACCAGACGCTCGGCGCCGGTCACTACGCGAAGGCCTGGACCACCTGGCTCGCCGGGGGCGGGGTGAGGGGTGGCACGGTGATCGGCAAGGTGGACGCGAAGGGCGGCGAGGTGACCGACCGACCCGTGAACGCGCAAGATTTCCTCGCGACGATGTGCCACGCGCTCGGTATCGACTGCCACAAGGAGTACCTGTCGAAGGAAGGCCGCCCGATGACCTTCCTCGGCCCGAAAGCCGAGCCGGTCAAGGAAGCGTTCTGACCTCGGACCGGTTTCTCGTGTGAACACCACAGGTGGACGATGCGTCGGCTCAACTCACTGTTCGTCACCGCGGCACTGGCCGCGTGCTTCGTGTCGCCGGTCGCGGCCGACGATGCCAAGATCCGCGTCGTCATCATCGACGGGCAGAACAACCACAACTGGAAGCAAACGACACCGTACCTCAAGAAGACACTGGAGCAGAGTGGGCGATTCGCCGTGGACGTGTCGTCGAACGTGAAGGCCGCCGAGAAGCCCGCAGACGGCACGGTGCCGTTCCCGCCGGACCTGGGCAAGTACGACGTGGCGGTGAGTAACTACAACGGGGCCGCGTGGCCCGCGGAGTTCCAGAAGGACTTCGAGGCGCGTGTTCGTGAGGGCAAGTTGGGCTTCGTCTTGTTTCACGCCGCGAACAACTGCTTCGCGGGGTGGCCGGAGTTCAACAAGATGATTGGCCTGGGCTGGCGCGACAGCAAGTTCGGCGAGCGCCTCTACCTCGACGACGACGGCAAAGAGGTTCGCGTGCCGAAGGGTGAGGGTAAGAGCACGGGCGAGACGAACCACCCGTACGCCGTCGTCGTGCGCGACGCGAACCACCCGATCACGAAGGGCATGCCGAAGGAGTGGATGCACGCGAAGGACCAACTGATGCACAACCTGCGCGGTCCGGCCGAGGGCGTGAAAGTGTTGGCGACCGCGTACTGCCCCGCGACAAAGGCGAACGAACCGATTGTGTGGACGGTTGAGTACGGCAAGGGGCGGATCGTCCACACGCCGATGGGCCACGACGTGTTCGCGATGAGTTGCGTCGGGTTCGTGACCACGATGCAGCGGAGCACCGAGTGGGCCGCGACGGGCAAAGTCACGGTCGCGATCCCGGAGAACTTCCCGTCAACCGACAAGCCCAGTCAACTCCCTGCCGAGAAGAAGTGATTCGCCACGGACAACTTCACCACGGGTCAGCCATGAAGCGTCAACTGTTCGCCTTGCTCGCGGTACTCAGTTGTTCCGGTGCCGCACTCGCGGGCCACACCCGCCCCGGCTACGTGGACGGCTGCCAGTCCGCCGACGGGCGGTACGTCGTCACCGCAGAGTCAAAGAAGCAACCCGACGGCAAGGACGGCTGGGAGTTCACCTGGAAGGACAGCAAGACCGGCACCACGCACAAGGGCTGGCTCGTCGGGCTGCCCTATGGCCTCGAGCACTTCAAGGTCGCGTACGCGCACATCTTCGTGCCGCCCGGCGGCGAGACGTTCGCGGTGTTCCAGACCGCGAACTGGACCGGGGCCGGCAGCAAGCCGCCGGGCGGGAAGGAAAAGGAAGTCAACCAGAACCCGCCGGACGAGTTCAAGAAGTACGCGGGGTTCGCGGACCGTATCGTCATCTACAAGAAGACCGGCGAGGTCGTGAAGCGCATCGCGATGAACGACATTCTCCAACCGAACGAGTGGGTGTACGTGAACTGGGTGCAGGGGAACCTGTACTGGCTGAGCGAGTATCCCGACGTGATGAAGGGCGGCGAACCGCCGCGCTGCGGGTACCGCTACTTCCGCGTGTCGCCCGATTACAGCGTGCTGGAGTTCACCGTCGGCCCGAACAGCGACGCGGTCCACAAGGTGAAGGACTTGGGCGCCGATGTGGTGAACTATCGCCGCCCGGTGTACGTCTCGCTCACGGACGGCGCGTTCCTCGACAAGAAGCCGACCGAGAAGGACAAGATCCCGGTGCGGCCATTCGTTGGTGACCTCGCGAAGAAGGGCGACGACATGAAGAACTACAGGCCGAGCCTCGACCCCGTCCGCGTCGCGGGGAAGGTTCTCCCCGCGACGTCGAAGTGAGTCAGCCCAACAACTCCGCGACCACGCCGGTCTGGTTCACGTCCTTGAGGCCGGGGTCGGGCACGCCGAACTTGTCGGTCGGCTTGCCGACCGCGTGCATGAGCGTGCAGTATAGGTTCGCCATCGTGCGGTGCGCCTTCGTGCCGTACGCGGGGAACTGCAAGTAGCGCCCGCGGGTCTTCAGTTTGTGGCCGAGGTCGCCGAGCATCACCACCGGCCACTCGCGGAGGTTCGGGTGGTGCCCGTCGCCCGAGTCGCTCAGGTACACGATCACCGTGTTGTCCAGCATCGTGCCGTCGCTTTCCTTCACGCTCTCCAGCTTCTTCGCCAACCCCGCGATCAGCTTGCAGTGGTACTGGCGCACCGCGACGAAGCAGTCCTCGTAAGTTTTCCCCGGCACGCCGCCGCCGTGGCCGTAGTGGTGCCCGCCGACGGGAATCCCGAGTTCGGGGAACGCCGGGAAGTGCTGCCCGCCGCCGCCTGACGTGAGCAACACCGTGTTCGTCAGCCCGGTGATCAGCGCGGCGGCCGCGATCTCGAACTGCGACTCCAGCCGGTTGGTTTCCGTCGGCTTGGCGAACTTGGCGTCGAGTTTCGGGGCGTGTGTCTTGAGGTCGTCCTTGATCGTGTCGATCTTCCCCTGCCGGTCGCGGAGGTTCTCGAACGCTTCGAGATACTGGTCGAACTTGGCCTTCTCGTCGCCCGCGAGTTGGTCGCGCGTGCGCTTCACGTCGTCGGCCATGAAGTCGAGCAGGTTGGTGCGGCGGTCGAACGCGGCGCGGCTGTTCCCGCCCGCGACGCTGCCGAAGAGCGCCTTGAACGCGAGTTCCGGGCTGCACTGCACCGGGTTAGCCTTCCCCGGACCCGCCGCGGAGAGTTGATAATTTAGCGTCTGGTCGAGTTTCTCGGCCATACCCAGTGCGACCGACGGGATGATGCCCGGGTTCGCCTCGCCGACGGCGCAGTCGATGGTCTGCGCCATCGGCCCTTTGTTCGCAGGGAAGCAGCCGAGCGCGCCGTGGTTGGCGGAGTGGTCCGAGAGGGCGATGCGCCCCGACAGCCCCTGCACGAGCGACAGCCGATCCTTGAACGGCGTGAGCGGATCGAGCGCCGTGTGCAGCGTGCGATCCTTGAGCGTCACCTCTTCCAGTTTCTCGTTGGCCCACTTCCCGTTCTTGGGCCGTTCGAGGCCGCTGGGCATCAGGTGCGCGGGACTGATCCCGTTGCACTGCATCACGAACACGACCTTCTTGCGGTTCGCTGCCTTCACATCGCCGGCGGCGTGCGCGGCCAGTTGGCTCAGAATGGGCGAAAGCAGCGCCGCACTGGTGCCGGCACCGGCGAGTTTCAGCATCTCGCGACGAGTGGTTTCGGTGTTCATTTGCGGTCTCGTTGAGGTTCGTCGCATTCGGCGACGGTGCGGGGCAGAAATTTCACTTCGCGCTGCGGTAGAGGAACGAATCGCTCGTCAGCAGCGACACGACGAGGGTCTTGAAACTGCCGCCACTCTCGAGGTATGCGTGGTCGGCGTCCTGCAGGGTCTTGGCGTCGGAAAGGGTTTCGTTGCGGCCGAGGAAGTAGCGGAACGCGTGGCGCACGAACACCTGACGGGCAACGTCCGAGTTCGCGATCTTCTTGACCAACTCGCGCGGGTCCTTCACCGCGCCGTCGAGCTTCGGGTCGCCGCTGTCGGCGATCGTTCCCGTCGCGACCAGTTGCGCGTCACGATACACGGGGCCGAGCGGCTTCTTCGACTTGGGGTCCACGTTCTTGGCGGTGGCTTCCACGTCGAGGACCGGCTCTGCGGTGCGGAAGCGGCCGAAGTGGTCGAACTGCTCGAACGGCAGCCCGAGTTCGTCCATCCGCTGGTGGCACTTCCAGCACTTCGCGTCGCGGGTGACCGTGAGTCGGTCGCGGAAGGTGCGGTGCGGGTCGTCGGGCACCTGCGCGACCACCCCGATGGGCAAGTCCGGGACGGTGCCGCCGAGCAGGCGCTCGCGGACCCAGCGCCCGCGTCGCACCGGATCGTTGTCGAAGTTCGTGCTCCACGCGACGAGCCAGCTCGGCTGCATCAGGATGCCGAGTCGCGTGCCTTCGGGCATCCCGACGGGTTGTTCCGGCACCCACGACTCGATCCCGTAAACCGACTCGACGCCCTTCTGCCCCTTGTTGTTGATCGGGTTGAGCACGACGCCCGGCTTCGGCTCCTCGATCCCGCCCTTCTGCTTGTTCTTGGCGGTGGTGTAGTTGACGAACGATTTAGGGGTGGTAAGCAGTTCGCGGAACACGTCCTTGTCGGCTGCGAGGACGTAAAGCACAAGCCGGTCGGTGTCGGAAACCAGTTGCCCCGGCTGATGCACGAACTCCTTCGGCTTGTCCTTGAACACGTTGGTTGCGTTGCCGTACTCGAAGTACTCGCGGAAGAACCGCAGGACGCGACCGCGGTCGCTTTCGCGCTGCGAATCGAGCAACCGGCGCACGTGTGCCGCGATCTGTTCCTTCGTCGTCAGTTCACTCTTGGCCACCGCGGTCATCAGGTCGGGGTCGCGGCGGTCGCCGAGCGCGAGGCTGATGGCGACTGCGAGTTCCTCCGGCGCGAGCATCTTCCGGCCGGTGCCGTCGGCTTTCCCGCGACCGAGTTCGGAGCGGTACAGGGCGTCGGTCTTCAGCAACACTGCTTGAAGCATCGTTCGCGCGGCACCCGGCCAGTCGCCCGCCTTCGCGCACTTCTCGTAGAGGCCGAGGAACCGCTTCAGTTCGTCCCCAGTCGCGGCCCGGCCGACAGCCATCTTGAATTGCGTCTGCACGGCGGTTTCGAGCTGCGCCCGCGTCGGCTCACTCTTCGAATCCATGAGCGCGAGGAACTCGCGTACCGAACCGTTCTTGCCTTGCACCTTGCCGTCTTTTACCTCGTGGGCGGTCTGCACCTCGACAATAGCCTCGGCGTTGCGGATCAGGATCTCGGCGCTCGGCTCGTCGATGGTGTACAGCCCGGCGAAGTCTTTGATCCCGCGTTCGGGGACGAGCGTGAACGGCTGCACCAACCCGGCGATCTTCCCGCGCCCGACCTCCTGAACGAACCCCATGTAACCCTCGGGGCTGAGCCGCCAGACGCGCGGCCCCGGTGCGTTGGCCGCGCTCGCCGGTTTGCCGAATAGCAACTCGTGCGGGATCAGGTTCCCCTGGTTGGGCAACTTCGCGGCGCGGCCGCCGGTCTTCTCGATCACCCACGCGACCACCGCGCGGCTCTTCGCGGCGTCGGGGCGCGGCTCCTTCGCCGGGGGCATCAAGCCATCGCGGATCTGCTCGCCGACGGCTGCCCACCGCTCGGCATCCTTCGCGGGATCAGCCGAAAGATCGTCGAGGCGCACACCACCGGACTGCTTGTCCCGCCCGTGGCACTTCACGCAGTGCGCGGCGAGGAACGGTTTGACCGTGTCCCGATGCGGGTCCGCGGGAGCCGCGGGCTTCGGCGCCTCACCGGCCGACAAAACCGGGGCGAGCAGGAGCGGGAGCCAGGCGAAGCGGGTCATTGGGAGTTGCATCTCGGACGGCGGAATGGGAGGCGTTATTCTCTGAACCCCAGCGACGGGAGCCGGCAGACGGAATCGCTCGTGTCTGCATGTGCCGAGAAGCGGGGTTCTGAATGGTGCTATCGTCCGCTTCTGCTCGCTCGCTCCTGCCAACCCTCACCGCCGGTGCCCCATGCTCACCATTTTCGACCGCGGTTACGCCCGGAATTGCGAAGGCCGCACGCGTCGCGAGTTCCTCCGCGTCGGAAGCCTGGGACTGGCCGGGCTATCGCTCGCGGACCTGCTCGCCGCGCGGGCCGCGGCCGGCGAGAGCCTCGCGACCGAACACAAGTCGGTGATCCTGCTGTTCCTCCAAGGCGGCCCGACGCAACTCGAAACGTGGGATCCGAAGCCCGACGCGCCGCAAGAGTTCCGCACCCTCGGGGGCACGATCCCAACCGCGCTGCCGGGCGTCGCGTTCAGCGACCACTTTCCGAAAATGGCCGACATGGCGAAGGAACTCGCCGTCGTCCGGTCGTTCGCCTCGGGCAACGGCGGGCACACCTACCAGGCGGTCACCACCGGCGGCAACGCGGCGAAGGCCGCGATGAGCGCCGTCTACGCGAACCTCGCCGGCCCGACCCACCCGCGCACCGGCCTGCCGCGGAACGTCCTCGTGCTGCCCGAAGCGGTTCAGGAGGGGCTGCAACTCCTGAACAATTTCGAGACCGGCGCGCTGCCGACGCTCACGCAGACCGGCACGCTCGGCTCGCAGTACGAGGCGTTTAGCCCTTCGGGCGGCTCGAAACTCAAGCAGTCGATGAGTCTCACGATCCCGCGCGAGCAGTTCGACGACCGCCGGAAGCTCCTCACGGAACTCGACGGCCTGCGTCGCGGGCTGGACAAGGACGAGACGCTCGCCCAAGCCGGCAAGTACCAGCAACAGGCGGTGGACGTCATCACCCGCGGCGTCACCGAGGCGTTCGACCTGAGCAAGGAAGACCCGAAGACGCTCGCTCGGTACGACACGAGCAAGCTGTTCAAGCTCGAGGACGCGACCCGCTGGCACGACATGAAGCGGGCGACCAACCTGCTCGGCAAGCAGATGCTGCTCGCCCGGCGCCTGTGCGAGGCCGGGTGCGGGTTCGTCACCGTCTCGGACTGCGGGTGGGACATGCACGCGAACAACAACAGCCCGAAGAACATGGAGGGGCTGAAGTGGCTCGCGCCGCAGGTCGACCACGCGGTCGCGGCGTTCCTGGAGGACGTGAAGCAGCGCGGCCTCTCGGATCGCATCCTGCTGGTGGTGACCGGCGAGATGGGCCGGACCCCGAAACTCAACAAGAACGGCGGCCGCGACCATTACGGCAACCTCACGCCGCTGATCCTCGCCGGCGGCGGGATCAAGACCGGGCAGGTGATCGGCAAGTCGGACGCGACCGCGTCGAAGCCCACGACGAAGGTGTACAAGCCCGCGAACCTGTTCTCGACCGTCATGCACTCCCTGTTCGACCTCGGCAAACTCCGGCTCCGTCCCGACCTCAACCGCGACATCAAGACCGCCGTCGAGAACAACGGTGTCATCGAAGAACTGTTCTGACGGTCCCTCGACCGAGAACGGTTGACCTCTCGCCACCAGGGGCGGGACTTCCGCCTGACTGGCGGGGCGGATCGAGTGGTGAAGGAGTTCGTCGCGTGAGATCGTTGAGGTACTCGCTCCTGCTCACGTTCGCCGGTCTCGTCCTGAGCGGCGGGTTTTCGGTGCGCCCCGCGCCGGTTGCGGCGCAGCTGGAAACACCACGCGCCGAGCCCGCCCCGAACCCCGGCGCGGCGTTCGTCAAGAAGTACTGCTTGTCATGCCACGACGGAACCAAGAAGAAGGGCGATCTCGACCTGAGCGTGTACCCGGACGAGGCGTCTCTGGTCGCGGGGCGCAAGGTCTGGTCGAACGCCGCGAAGGCCGTCCGTGACGGTGAGATGCCGCCGAAGGGGGCACCTCAGCCGACCGCCGACGAGCGGGACGCCTTCGCCGAAGCGGTCCGCGGCGTGTTTCGCCGGGCCGACGCCGGCAAGCCGCGTGACCCCGGCCGCACCACCGTCCGGCGGCTGAACCGGGCCGAGTACAACAACACGATTCGCGACCTGTGCATGATCGAGTTCGAGCCGGCCGACAACTTCCCGGCCGACGACGCCAGCCACGGGTTCGATAACAACGCCGACGCCCTTTCTCTCTCGCCCCTCCTACTCGAACGCTACCTCGACGCGGCGGAAGCCGTCGTCGGCCGCACCCTGGCGACGGGCAAGAAGGAGCCGGCCGTCCGCGTCGGGTTCACGCAGTTCATCACGAAGAACACCCAGGTGCCGTACCGGCTGCTGGTGTTCACCTCCGAGCCGGTCGCCGCGACCTTCCGCCCGGCTGCGGACGGCGACTACGTCGTGCGCCTCGAAGGCAAGCCGCTGCGGAAGGACGACCCGCCGGCGGAGGTGCTGGTGAGCATCGATGGGAAGGAACTGAAGCGGGTGTCGTTCGCGTGGCCGGAGAAGGGTGCGTACACGAAGTTTGAAATCCCCGTCACCCTGACGAAGGGCAAACACCGGGTGAGCCTCGCGCTGCTCAACCCCGCGGACGAACTGGAGGCGAAGAAGGCCGCGTACCCGCCCCGCGTCGAGGGAGGGAACAAGGAGAACTTCCGCGGCCTCGAGTTGCACGCCATCGACCTGGCCGGCCCGACGGACGACCCGCCCGAGGGCCGCCGGCGCATCCTGGCGTGTGACCCGAAGGCGGAGCCGCGCGAGCAGGCGAGCGAGATCCTGACCCGCTTCGCCGGCCGGGCCTTCCGCCGACCCGCGACCGCCGAGGAAGTCGAGCGGTACCTGAAACTGTACGACCGCTCCCGCGCCGCCGGTCAGACGTTCGAGGCGGCCATCGCGACGTGTCTGCAGGCGATCCTCGTGTCGCCGAACTTCCTGTTCCGCGTCGAACTGGACGACCGGCCGCGGGAGAAAGGACCGCACCCCGTCTCGGAGTGCCACCTCGCCAGTCGGCTCTCGTACTTCCTGTGGAGCAGCATGCCCGACGAGGAACTGCTCGCTCTCGCGTCGAAGGGCGAACTCTCGAAGACGCTCGACGCGCAGGTGAAGCGGATGCTCGCCGACCCGAGATCGGACGCCTTCGTTGAGAACTTTGCGCCGCAGTGGCTGGAGATCGCCAACATCGCCCGCGTGAGCCGAGGCCCCCAGTTCGAGGTGCGACTGCGCGAGTCGATGACCCGCGAGTCGCTCCTCTTCTTCGATCACGTGCTGCGGGAGAACCGGCCGATCACCGACTTCCTCGACGGCCGGTACACGTTCGTCAACGACCGGCTGGCCCGCCTCTACGGGTTGGGTCAGCACGCCCGCGGGAAGAAGTCGGACGCCGTGATCCCGGAGCACGCGTTCATCAAGGTCGCGCTGCCGGCGGACGGCCCGCGCGCCGGGGTGTTGACCCACGCCAGCGTGCTGACGATGACCAGCGCCCCGGACCGCACGTCGCCGGTCAAGCGCGGCATCTGGGTGCTGGAGAACGTCCTCGGCTCCCCGCCGCCTCCGCCCCCGGCCGACGTGCCCCCACTCGATCAACCCGCCGACCCGAAGGCGCGGGTAGAGACGCTGCGGGCACGGCTGGAATTGCACCGGGGCAAGGCCGCATGCGCCGCGTGTCACGCCAAGATCGACCCGCTCGGCTTCGCCCTGGAGAAGTTCGACGTGCTGGGCCAGTTCCGCGAGACGGACGGCAAGAAGCCGATCGACGACGCCGGGGAACTACCCGACGGCACGAAGTTCCGCGGTCCCGACGGTCTGCGCAAGATCCTTCTTGAGCGGAAGGACCGGTTCGCCCGGTGCCTGACCGAGAAGTTGCTCACCTACGCGCTGGGCCGCGGCCTCGGGGACTACGACGCCCCGACCGTGGACGCCATCGCGGCCGCGGTGGCGAAGGACGACTACCTGTTCCGGACACTGATTCTCGAAGTGGTCAAGAGCGACCCGTTCCGCCTGCGCCGCGGCACCAAGGGGGATAAACCGTGAACGTGTTGTCGAACGAACCGCTCTCCCGGCGTACGGTCTTGCGCGGCCTCGGCGCGACCATTGCGCTGCCGTGGCTGGAAGCAATGACCCCGCGCGGGTTCGCGGCCGGCGGGGCACCGAAGCCGCCGGTGCGGATGGCGTTCGTGTACGTGCCCAACGGCATTCAGATGAAGCAGTGGACGCCCGCGACGGAGGGCGCGGACTACGAACTGCCCGATCTCCTGAAGCCGCTGGCGAAGCTGCGCGGGGACTTCTCCGTCCTCTCGGGGTTGGCGGCGCTGCAGGGCGGTCACGACGGCGGCAACCACGCTCCGGCGATGGGAACGTTCCTCACCGGCGTCCAGCCGCGCCGCGACGCCCGCTGTGGCGTCTCCGCCGACCAGGTCGCGGCCGCAAGGCTCGGCCACCTCACCCGGTTGCCGTCACTGGAGATGGGCTGCAAGCGCGTCGGCGGGTCGTCGTGCGACGGCTTCCCGTGCGTGGTGTCCAGCACCATGTCGTGGACGTCCCCCACGCAGCCGCTGCCTTCGGAGCCCTCTCCGCGGGCCGTCTTCGACCGCCTCTTCGGGACCGGCAAGCCGACCGACGCCAGGCAGGCCGACACCCGACGGAGCATCCTCGACACGGTCGGGGATGAGGCGGCCGCACTCGGGCGGAAGGTCAGCACCGACGACCGGCACAAGATCGACGAGTACCTGACATCAGTGCGCGACGTGGAGGGGCGAATCCAGCGTGCCGAGTCGCTGCCGGTGCCGAAACTGCCCGAAGGTGCGGTTCGCCCGGATGAGAAGATCCCGAGCGACTTCGCCCCCTACGTCCGGTTACTGGGCGACCTGATGGTGCTCGCCTTCCAGACCGACGTGACGCGCGTCTGTTCGTTCATCTTCGACTCCGAGCAGAGCGTCCGATCGTACCCCGAACTGGGGGTCAAGGCCGCCCACCACAACCTGTCGCACCACGGCGGCAAGGAGGATATGGTCAAACAGATCCTCCAGATCGAGCGGCACCACCTCACGCAGTTCGCCCACGTCCTCAACCGGCTGAAGACGGTCCGCGAGGGCAGCGGCACGCTGCTCGACAACTGCATGATTGCCTACGGAAGTGGGTTGGGCGACGGCGACCGGCACGACCACAAGGACCTGCCGATCCTGCTCGCGGGCAAGGGCGGCGGGTCACTCAAGCCGGGCCGCCACGTCCGCTACCCTGCGAACACCCCGCTCACGAACCTGTGGCTGTCGATGCTCGACCGCGTCGGCGCGCCGGCCGCGCGGCTGGGCGACAGCACCGGGCCACTCAAGAGCCTCGATTGAACACCCGAGAGGAGACGCTCATGCGATTCCGCGTTCTCATCATGACACTGCTGGCGCTGCTCGCCGGTTCCGTCGCCCGTGCCGACGACAAGAAGCCACCGCTGAAGGTGGCGATGCTGATCCCCATCGAGCCGTGGGACCGGAAGGCCGGTCTGGAGGCGTTCCGCAAGTGGCTCGAAGGGAACTACCGCGTCGAGGTGACGTGGATCGAGCCGGCCACGCCCCAGCCGACCAAGGACACTCCGGAGACCGAGCGGAAGGCCTACTACGCCAACCCGCCGGAGATCCCCGACCTCGACAAGGCCGCGAAGGCGGACGTAATCTTCACCGCGCTGACCCACGTCAACCTCAACGAGAAGCAGTCCGAACTGCTCCTCAAGCTCCTGACGACGAAGCCTGTCGTCGGTGGCCGACGATCCCACCACGGGCTGGGCCTGAAGCTGCCGAAGGGGAGCGAATTCGCCTCCCTCAAGAATCCCGGCGGTTTCAGCGGCGGTTACGGCGACCTGATCTTCGGGGGAGGGTTCGCCGGGCACCACGGCGGCACGCAGCAGCTCAAGGAAGGCGCCGCCGATCACCCGACCGTGAAGGGGCTGACGGAGTTGACGAAGTTCACCCTCACCGACCGCGGCTACAAGCACAAGCTGGTCGCCGACGACGTGACCGTGCTGATCGAAATGAAGGACTCGAAGGAGCCGGAGACGTGGTGCCGGATCAACAAGGACACGAAACAGCGGACGTTCTACACGGTCCACGACCCGCGCGACATCGAGGCGCAGGAGAGCGTCCGCGTGATGCTGGCTCGGGCGCTGTTCTGGGCCGCCGAGAAGACCGAGGCCGACTACAAGAAGTGACGCGTGTCGGCAGGATCGTGGCCTTCATTCCTCAAGTTGCCCGATGGGCCCGATAGGGATTCAGAGTTCGTCCAGCACCGCCCCCAACCGGAGGAACCTCGATGGCACCCACAACTCCCACCCGCTCTCCCCGACCAGACGGGTCGTGCAATTCGTTCGTCGCCGCCGTGATCGCGGTCGCGGTGGCGTGCCTTTTGCCGACCGCGGTGCGAGCCGACGAGCCTCCGAAGGCGGAGAAGGTCCGCATCCTGTTCGTCGCCAACAGCTACTCGCACTGGAACCACTTGCCGCGGTTGCTCGAAGCGTTCGTCGCGGCGGGGCAGAAGCGGGACGCCGAGGTGATGCCGTTCACCTCGGCCGGCGCGCCACTGAGTTGGCACCTGAAGGACGGGCGGGCGATGAAGTGGCTCACCGGCGACACAAAGGATTTCGTGGCCGGCGCGGAACGCGGCGTCGCCAAGGTGCGCGAGCAGATCGCCAAGGATCCCGACAAGGGCGAGGGCTACCCCGGTTCCTACAAGATCACGCTGAAGGACCAACTCCGCGAGAAGGAGATCGAGTCGGCCCGGGCGAAGGATCCCCGGTGGGACTACGTATTTCTGCTGTTCTTCACCGACGACTACGCGGCCGACGACGAGGAGATCACGAAGCGGGTGAAGACGTTCGCCGATGCGGCCCGGGAGCACAAGGTCGTGCCGATCGTCTGGCTCCCGTGGGGCGGCACCGAAGACCTGAAGCGGTACGCCCCAATCGCCCGCGAGTTGAAGGTGAAACTCGTGCCGACCTCGTTCGCCGAGCAACTGCACAGGTCGGGCAAGCTCGCCGCGACGACGCCGGTCAAGTGGGGCGGCGGCCACCCGGACGCCCGCACGACCTACCTCTACGCCTGTATGTTCTACGCCGCGATGTTTGACAAGAGCCCCGAGGGGTTGCCGGTCTACAAGCTGCGCGGGTACAGCGAGAAGGAAGCCAACGTGGAACTCACCCCCGAGGAAGCGGCCAAACTACAGAAGTCCGCCTGGCAGGCGGTGCAGGCGTACCGCGAACTCGAAGCCGCGCTGCCGAAATCCGGGGAGAAGAAGTGATGCGCGCCGGGACACTTCTCATCGCCGCCTGCCCGGGGTGGGAATATCGGGAACTTGTTTTCGAGCCGTTCCGAATCCGCACCAGGCGGCATCGTGCTTCCCGGGTCTCGCTTCGCCCGCAAGTTCCTTGAAGGAGTTTCGAGATGTTCAAGTTGTTCCGCCCCACCTTGGCGGCCGCCTTCCTGCTGGCCGTGTATCCCCAGCCGGCCGAAGGCTTCATCAAGCGTCCGCCGCCGACCTTGGGTGACGTGTGTCGCCAGTCAACTCACATTCACACGCTGAAGGTCGAGAAGTTCAGTGCGGAGAAAGGGGTCATCATCTTCAAGTCCGTCAAGGAACTGAAGGTCCAAGGAGCACTGCCGGAAGGTGCTTTCGCGAAGTTCGTCTGCGCCCCGGGTGTCAAAGGGACGAAGACCATTCTCGCCGGGGTGGCCGAGGGAAAGGCCGCTCTGCTGTTCGCGCGGATTGACAACGCCGGCGGACCGATCCCGGAGCGCCTTGAGCTGGGAAAGACGACCCGTGCCCAAGGTCATCTGTACATCGACGGCTCCTGGTACATGATTTCCTACGTCGGCGACAGCAAGTGTTGGGTTCTGAGCTACGGTGAGCCAGATATGCTTAGCCGCTATTGCGGAACCGCCGAGAAGCTCGGCGACGCCGTGGCCAAGATTCTCCTCGGCGAGGAGGTCTTGGTGCCCGCCTTGGTGGGCGACAACAAGCAAGACCTGGAACAACGGCGCGCGAAGGTTCAGGATCTGCGTGCCAGCCTCAAGATCCTGGACGACGGCACCAAGCGGAATGTCGCCGCCGACAAGAAACCCGAAGCCCGCACGGTGAAAGCGGTGGACGCGACGGCGAGCACGATCACGCTGGAAGGCAAGAAAAGCAAGACCGGCAGCGAACCCGACCAGACCATCGCCGTCGCCCAGGACGCCAAGATCAGTGTTGATGGCCAGGCCAAGAAGCTGGGTGATGTCAAGGCCGGCGCTGTGGTCCTGTTGACGCTCACCGAAGACAAGAAGAGCGCGACCGCGGTCGTCGTCAACGGCGGGACGATTGCCGGCACGGTGAAGGCGGTGGACGCGACGGCGAACACGATCACGCTGGAAGGCAGGAAAATCAAGACCGGCAGCGAACCCGACCAGACCATTGCCGTTGGCAAGGACGCCAAGGTCAGCGTCGATGGCGAGGCCAAGAAACTCACCGACGTCAAGACGGGCGTGACGGCAACCCTGAGCCTGACCGTCGATAAGAAGACGGCACTCGCCATCACCGTCGGCGGCGGGAAGAAGACGAAGTAACCGGTTCGGCGAGGGCAAGCGTCATGGCTCAACGAACTTCGCAGCCGAACCCGAAGGAGAAAGAGGGAAATCCATGAAGACTGCTCCGCTTGTCTTCGCTGTTTTCGGATTGCTCACGGGAACCGTCTCGGCTGCAGAGAATCCGTCGTGGCCGTGCTACCAGGGGCCGAACGGGAACTTCAGCGCCACCGACTGCGGGCTGACGCTCGTGGACGACCTGAAGGACGCCCGACTGGTGTGGAAGAGCCAGGAGCCGACGCCGCCCGGTGCCGCGCAGAGTCCGCGGTACGGAGGGCACGGCTGGCATGGCATCTCGCTCAAGGACTTCAAGCCCATCAAGATTCCGCTCGCGGCTGGCGGCGAGGCGACGTCCGGCGGCGGCATCCCGCTGCCCGGCGGCGGGGCGACCAGCCTGCTGGTCGCGGATGGGAAAGTGTTCGCCAGCTACTTCGTTCCCAGCGGCGAGGTCGTGGACGCGGGTGAGCAGAAGAAGCGGGACCTGGGACCGGGCACCTGGACCCCGGACTATTGGAGAGTCTCGGCCGACGACGTGGTGCTCGCCGTAGACGCGGCCACCGGCAAGACTCTCTGGAAGCAGGTGTTCAAGGACAAGGGGTTGAACTGGACCGACCACAAGAGCATCATCACCAACCACACCGGGGCCGTGTTCGGCGGTCGGGTCTATGTGATCGGTTCGACGTGCCGCGTGTACTGCCTCGACGCTGCGACCGGCAAGCTCGTGTGGGAGGGCGACCTCGGGGCCGAACACCTGAAACTCGAAGAGGTCAAGAAGAAGGGGCTGGCCGAGAAGAAGTCGTTCGGCGGGATCAACCGCGGGCACTGCCACGGCTCGACGTTCGCCGCCGGCGTGCTGGTGTGCCCGGACTTCCAGGGCGGGCTGATCGGGTTCGACGGCGCGACCGGCAAGAAACTCTGGCAGGTGCCGAAGTGCCTCGCCCACCACGCCACCCCGACGCGCTGGGTTCACGCGGGCGGCGAATCGGTCCTTTGCGGGAACGTCGACGGCAAGGTGCGCTGTCTCGACCCGCTCACCGGCAAGGAGCGGTGGACGCTCGACACGGGCCGGCAGGAATCGACGCTCTCCGTCGCGGGCGACGTACTACTGCTGAACGCCGGCAAGGAACCGCTCGGCCCCGGCGACGAGAAGTTGCTGGGCCGCGCGAGCGGCTGGAAGATCACCCCGGCCGGCGCGAAGAAACTCTGGGAGCACACCGGCGACGAGAAGGTCGGATTCGTCAGTGGCGGCATGAGCGGGCTGCCGGTGTGGAAGGACCGCGCCTTTGTTCGCACCAAGGCCGGAACCGCCATGCTCGACGTGAACAGCGGGAAGGTGCTGGCCCGCTTCGACGGCGCGAAGACCGACCAGGAGAGCCACGGGTACTGTGCCGAAGGGAGGTTCTTCCACGAGCCGGACAGCCAGCACGGGAGCACCCACGACGTGCTCATGCTCGGCACGACCGCCGACACCTTCAAGCCGATGGGCAAGCCGTGGAACACCCCGCACTACGACGCGACCGGCTACGAGATGCCGATCAGCCACCCGGTCGTCGCGGGTCACCTGTACCTCCGCGGGGCCGACGGCATCTACTGCTGGGATCTGCGCCGCAAGTAATCCACACTGACGCCGAGGCACACCATGCGAACGCTCACCCTTCTCGTCATCCTCGCCGTGCCGGCGCTCGCCCGCGCCGGGTACGAGCCGCCGTGCCACATCGACGGCTGCCGCTCCGCGGACGGCCGGTTCGTCGTCACCGCCGAGCCGGTCGGCAAGGTGACCAACCACGGCCCCAACAAGTGGCAGTTCGTGTGGACCGACACGAAGGAAAAGAAAACGCAGCGGTTCGACGCGAAGGAGGTGCCGGGCGGGCAGGTGTTCGGACACCTGTTCGTCGCCCCGGACGGGGAGACGTTCGCCCTGTGGACCCACGTCGTGCTGTGGACGGATGGGAAGTCCGACATGCACGGCGCGAACAAGTTGTGGGGCGAGCCGGGGAAGGCGAAGGACCGCGCCGACACTCACTACAGCCGCCGGCTCGTGATCTACAAGAAGGACGGTTCCGTGGTGAAGGCGCTCGGGGTGAACGACTTCCTCACGCCGGACGAGTGGGACAACACCCTCGTGGTGTTCAACCGGATTCACTGGATCGTCGAGTACCCCGGGTTGAGGTGGAAGGAGACCCCGCGGCACGGGTACGCGTTCTACCGGGTCAGCCCGGACTATACCGTGCTGGAGTTCCGTGTCACCCCCCCGCGGGCCGTGAAGGACAAGTCCGGGCGGGTGGTGCGCGTCTCGCTGACCGACGGGACGATCGTCCCCCCGGAGACGAAGCTCGAAGGCGACAAGTTGCCGGGCCGCCCGTACCGCGGCCCGGACCACCTGCCGGACCGCGAACCCGCGACCCGCGAGGGCTTCGTCCCGAGCCCCGACCCGGTCCGCGTGGAGGGGAAGGTCACGTACAAGGCCCCGCTCGCCGCGGGTAATGAGCCGGCCTTCCGCTCGCTGTTCAACGGGAAAGACCTCCGCGGTTGGGACGCGGAGGCCGGCCTGTGGCGGGTCAAGGACGGCGTCATCGAGGGCGGGCACCCGGACGCCGGGCCGGTCGCGAACAGCAGTTGGCTGATCCTGCGGGACGGGGACAAGGACGCGATCGTGAAGGACTTCCACTTCCGGTGCGAGTTCAAGATGGGGGAGTTCAACTCGGGCGTGCAGTACCGGAGCACGCGGCTGCACCCGAAGGGCTTCTCCGTGGGCGGCTACCAGGCCGACTTCCTCAACGGCCTCGGCACCGGCGGCCTGTACCACCAGTCGCACAGCGGACCCGGCGTCGGCGTCGGGGAATCGGTGGTCCACGAGAAGGGTAAGGGCGTCGTCGCGGGGCAGGTCGCCGATACGAAGTGGCTGTATCCCAGGAAGTACTACGCGAAGGACGAGTGGGCGCGGTGCGACGTGGTCTGTCGCGGCAATCACCTCACACACTTCATCAACGGCTACCCGGTGGTCGAGTACATCGACCGGGACGAGACGACCGCCGACCGCAAGCGCCGGAACGACGACGGCGTCATCGCCCTTCAGATTCACGGTGGCAAGGGGACGGAGATGCGCGTGTCCTTCCGCGAACTCCACCTGAAGACGTACGCCGATGCCTTCGGTGACGCGGTCCGGGTGTACAACGATACCGACCTCGACGGCTGGAAACCCCCTGAGGGCGAGAAGGCGTGGTCCGCGAAGCCCGCGGCGCGCGACCCGAACGGGCGGCTTCGGGCGTTCGGCAAGTTGGTGTGCGACGGCACCGGCAAGCAACCGCTGACACTCACGACCGCACACGGGCCGTCGTTCGTGTTCCGCTGTCAGGTGAAGACGGACGCCTGGAAGCCGGGCGACAAGGCGCCGTTCAAGGGCGCTGACGGCTGGAACCTGATGGAGGCTACCGTGCGCGACGGCAAGACGCGCATCGAGGTCAACGGCGAGGAGCGAACCGACGTGCCGCCCCCGGTCGCGGGCGGGAAGGTCGCGCTGCCGGGGACCGTCGCGGCGGAGTACCGCAATCTCGTACTGATCCAGATCGTACAACCGAAGTGACGCACCGGAGCAATGGCGTATGTTCACAATCCGACCGGGCGACTCCGGGGGCCGTTCGCGGCGCGCGTTCCTGCGCGTCGGCGCGGCCGGGCTGGGCACGCTGAGCCTGCCGCGCCTGCTCCGCGGGGGCGAACCGGCCGACAAACCGTGGGTGCGGGACAAGTCGGTGGTGTGGCTGTGGCTCGGCGGTGGCCCGCCGCAGGCCGAGACGTGGGACCCGAAGCCGGGCGCGTCGGACAAGGTCCGCACCATGTTCGGCGAGACCAAGACCGTGCTCCCTGGGGTCGCTTTCGGGAGTCACTTTCCGAAGCTGGCGGAGCGCGCGAACCGGCTCGCGGTCGTCCGCTCGTTCCAGACCCCGTGCAAGGACCACCAGGACAACTGGGTCCGCGCGATGCTCACCGGCACCGATGCGAAGCTGTCGCCGCCCAGCGCCGGTTCGGTGTACTCGTACCTGCGCGGCACCAACCACCCGAACACGGGGATGCCCAGTTACATCGTGCTCGACAGCGGCAACAACAAGGAGTTCCTGCAGGAGCACTTCCTCCGCGGCAACACCCACGGCGACCTGCCCGACGCCTACGCCCCGTTCAACCCGGCGGGCGTTATCACGAAACCGCCGAAGCCGACCGGGCCGCAACGGAAGCCGGACGGTGACGTCACCTTCTCGCCTCTGCTCCACAACATGGAACTGCGGCTCCCGGCCGACCGCGCCGCGGACCGCCGCGAACTGCTCCGCGGTCTCGACACCGCGACCCGCGGGCTGGAATCGGACCGGGCGTTCGCCGCCCACGACGCGTACATCGAGCAGGCGTACAAGGTGCTCAAGGGGAGCGTCGCGGAGGCGTTCCGGCTCGACCGCGAGGAGCCGAAGACGGTCGAGCGGTACGACACGAGCGACATCACCCTGACGTGCCCGAACTTCCTGAAACTGCCCGATTTCCCGCGGCGGCCGTCGATGCTCGGTCGGCAGATGCTCCTGGCCCGGCGGCTGTGCGAGGCCGGGGCCGGGCTGGTGATGGTCGAGAATTGCGGGTGGGACTTCCACAACGAAGGGCTGAACCCGGGCGTGAAGGCCGGGCTCGAAGGCTTCGGGCCGCAGCTCGACCGGGCCGTGTCCGCGTTCCTCGACGACGTGAAAGAGCGCGGGCTAGAGGACCGGATCCTGCTGGTCGTGTGCGGCGAGATGGGGCGCACGCCGAAGATCAACCCCAAGGGCGGGCGCGACCACTGGCCGACCCTGGCCCCGCTGTTCCTCGCCGGCGGCGGGTTCAAGATGGGTCAGGTGATCGGCAAATCCGATCACGAAGCCGGTCGTCCGGTCACGACGCCGGTGACGACCGCGGACCTGATTTCCACCGTGTTGCGAACCCTGCTCGACCCGACGAAGTTGCGCCTGTTCCCGAACATCCGGGCCGACCTGCTGCGCCGCGTCGAGCAGGGCGAGCCGATCCCCGGGCTCACCTGACCCTCCCCGAAGGCACACCGATGCGCGTTCGTGCTCTTCTGCGGTCTCGCGGGCCTTTGCGCTTCTGCATCCCTTGCACCGGCCGCGGACTTCCAGCCCGGCCGGCTGCCGGCCGATCGGGTAGTGAGTTCCGCGGTCCCAGCGGAACCCGCCCCACCGCCTTGACCGATGCCCAGCGGGCACTCGAATACGCGCACCTCGCACCGGCTCCGGAACACCTCCTCACCGGCGGTGCGCTCCGGCCGATGCGGCACCTCTGGCGCTGATATCAATCACTCGTCCGACACCCGAGCCGGCGCGCCACCCAAGGGCTAAAGAAAAGGCCCGCGGTTCACCTCCCCGGTAACGCACTGGAGCTGATGCCCGTCCCACCCGTTCCCAGTTGGGAGCGTGGAGGGACGGACATCGACTCGGCTACGTCAGCGGGTCAGCGACAAATGCACCGCTTGCAATTCCGGGAAGACCCGGAGAGCGGCTCGTACGGCCCGGCGCAAGCGGTTCATGAAGTCCTTGCCGGTGAGCACCCGGTGGATCTCGGCGGCCCGGACCTCGGGCAGGTCACTCGGGACGCGGATCGTCACGTGGATCTCGTCGATCACCACGGTCTTGGCCACAACGGCTCCTGTGTTAAAGTCTGTTGGGCGAACCTACGGCAGCTGGCGGGCAGCGTCGAACACCATCAGCGCGAAGAAGATGGCGGCGATCAGGTACAGCACGGCGGTCTCCGGGACGTGGGGTTGAGGGGTACGGGAACAGCGTCACGAAGTCGGAGTTGGCGGACGAGATTCGGTCGGAGAGTGGCGTTCGATTCTGGGTATCGCACGGGCTGACGCACGCACCCGAAGGCGCGTACTTGACCGGCCGATTTCCTTCACCGAACGCGCTCATTCGACTGAACCCTTTCCGCCGATTCCGGTCAACTCACCAGGCCGAAGCGGCGGGCGGCCCGCTTCAACCAGCTCCCGGTCTGGACGGCGACGGTGGTGCTCGCCACGCTCACCGCGCCGACGGCCGCCGCGGCGGCGTGCGGCACGACCAGGCAGACGATGCCGACCGCCAGCCCGACGCCGAGGCCCACGCACAGCATCCGGCGCAGCGGCAGCGCCTCGCCGGCGACCGTGCCCGCGGCGGCCACGGCGTCGCTCGCGGCCCGGCACCGGGACGTCACCGCCTCCTTCGTCTTGGTGGCCGCACCGGTCAGCGCGTCACGCGCCGCGGCGACCTTGGTCTTGAGCCGGGCCCACGGGCCGGGCTGCTTCGGCGCGGCCACGGGCGGTGGCGCGACGGGCGCGGGGGTCGGCTCCGGGCGCGCGGGGGCGAGCATCGCCCGGAGTTCGGGGTTGGTCATGATCTCGACGATCGCGTCCTTGACGGCCAAGCGGGTGCCCTCGCGGGCGGCGTCGGCCACCGCCTGGTTGAGACCGGCGGCCAGGGCGTCGATGATCCCGTCGAGGCGGTCGAGTTGGTCCGCCAGTTGCTTGCGCTGCGGCTTGCCGTTCATCGTGTCGGTTGCGGACATGTCTGATTCTCCGGTGTTTGGATGGTGGTTGTGGTGAGTCGGTGTTGCGGGAACGTCACTCCGCGGCTCCCCGGCGCGCGACCTGTCCGGCTGTGCCCGACCCTTCCTGGGTCGGGGTTACGGGCGGAGGCGCGTGCGTGAGGGACGCCGGGTGACGGAGTTGCCTGTGTCAGATCGGATCGAGGCGGGCGAGAACGGACTCGGCGGTGAGGAGATCGGTCGCGACGGTGAGGACGGCGAGCGCGGCGCCGGCGACGGGGCCGCCGGCCAGCCCCAGCGCCGTCGCCAGCACGCCGAAGCCGACGGCCGCGGGGAGCGTACCCCGGCGGGCCAGCCACCACCGCGCGACGTTCACCCCGACCGCGATTGCCGCTGCCGTCGGCACCGCAGGCGTCAGTTTCACTTCGTCGCGCGTGTCGCGCCCGTAGCGCGCGGACATGCGCGCGTCGGAGGGGTCGGGGGCGGACCACGGATCGCGGGTTTCGCCCCAGCGGTCGCGCTCCTCGTACTCGTCGTCGCGCCACTCGCCCGGGCGCGGTGCCGGGTGGCTTGTCGAGGGTCGGGTCGCGTTGGCGAGGACATGGTCGATGAGGGCAGCGACCAGCACGTCGCGGACCGCGCCGCCGACGGCGCCGGCCAGTTCGGTCGCCAGGGCCGCGCGGACTTTGACTTTCAGTTCCGCGAGCGAGTCGGCCAGCCGGTGGACCCGTTGCGTGACGAGGGCGGTCATCGCACGCCTCCGGTGCCGAGGTTGAGCTGCTGCAGGCCGGCGTACAGGGTCGCCAGCACCTTCTTCTCCTTCTGCGACATCTTCAGTGCGGCCACCAATCGGGCCGCCTTCGTCGCGGCGTCGGCCAGAGCCGCGCGTAACTCCTCGGCGGCAACGAGCGGATCGGGCGCGTCGTTCGTGGGTGGGTCTGGTCGCGCGCCCGGGATGCGGCCGTTTGGCTCCTGCGGTTTCATGACGGTGTCCCTTTCGGGGTCGGGGTTGTGTTTGGGATTGGTGAGTGGGACTTTGGCGTCAGAACCGGGCAAGCGGGTTCCGGACGTTACTGCCAGTTCCGGGTCGAGGAGCGCGGCGAGCACGGTCACGCCGTCGCCCTCGCCGACCAGGGTTTTGCCGGGAGTGATTCTCAGCGTGTGGCAGCCGAGCGCGAGCACGCGGGTCAGCGCCCGCCGGTCCAGCACGATCCGCGCCGCCGGTCCCGTGACCGGCGAGCGGGCCAGAAGAACTTCCTTCACCGCGCCGGTGTCATCGCCGGCGCGGACAATGAGAAGCCCGTCCGCGTCGAGTGTGACCGGTCGGAAATCGTGCCCCTGGCCCGGCAGTCCGGGTAACTGCGGGAACACCGCGGCCGCGTCGTCGCGGTCGAGCGCCACGGTCGTCGGCGCGTGTCGTGGGATCACGGCGGCCACGTCCGGGAACTTGCCGGGCGGCGCGACGCCGTGCCACGCCGTCCAGTCGCCCACGGAGACGACCAGGTGCGATGTCGTGCGGCCGACACGCGCCTCGGTCTCGTCGCGCACCTCGGGCGAACCGAACAGCGGGATCGCGGGAACGAGCACGTCCTCCGCAAACGGGAACGTGAACCCACCGAAGAGGACGGCGACCTTGCCGTCGGTGGCGATGACCTGCCCCTTCGCGCCGCGGACCTGAACCCGGCTGAGCGCGTACCGGCCGTCCTCGCGGCTGGAGGTGCGCCCCGCCTCGTGCAGAGCGGCGAGCAGTTTTTCCGCGACCAGCGTCATCTCCGGTCGCGGGAGCGGGTCGTGCTGTTTGCCGGGCAGGACGAACGCCACCGGGACCGAGCCGGGGGCAACGCCGTCCGCGCCCCACCGCGCGACGCCTTCGAGCCGGTCCCCGGCGTCGAACGCAACCGGCTCGTCGGCGTTGGCGGCGACGGCCTCCAGCGCGGTCATCGGTACGACCAGTACTTCGGCCCGGCTCCGCGCGGAGGTGCCGTACCCGAGTTCGAGGGTGACTTCGGGGAACGTCGCGGTAAGCGTGACGCGGCCGTTCGCCTGCCGGATCACGACGCACGGGGCCGGGCCGCGCGGGCGCCCGGAGGTGCACTTCGCGCACGCGGCGCGGAACCGCCGGGCGAGCCGGCGCGGGAACGCGATCATG
>CAMDQN010000031.1 GCA_945905925.1 Singulisphaera sp. GP187 | reverse complement strand
ACCTCGATGCTGGTATTACGTTAGCGTCGGCAGACCCGGTGACCAAGGCGGCAAAGCCGCCACAGAGTGATTATTCTGGATGCCGCGGGTGTCCCCGATCAAGGTCCGCGCCTGGCTCGCCGAAAAACACCACGGAAGTGCCATTCGGTGCAGGGCCAGTTCATTCAGTATGAACTCGCGGTCGAGCGGCGGCGCGTCCGACACCTTCACCGTCCGGTCCTCACTCGCGGTCACGATCCGCGACTCGACCGCGCTGACCGACGCGGATAACACGAGTCCGGTGTGCGATTCGGGTGCATCACGTGATCGGCGGCGGGCGAATCTCCGTATGGGAAGCGATCTGATTCGCGAAACGAACCGCTCGCGGACCACCCTAATACCCCGCCTTCACCTTCTGGAACACGACACCATTAGTGCTCGGCTCCGGTGGCCACTCCTTCCAGTTGTTCGCCTGCCGCCAGAACGCCAGCGGGTTCTCGTACACAACCTTCCGAATCTCGGCCTCCTGGTGCCCGCGACGTTTCATCTCCTGAATCAGTTCCGGCACCGCGAGCGGATCCGACTTGCCCCAGTCGCCGGCGGAGTTCGCCATGATCCGGTCCGTGCCGACCATCTCGATGATATCACACGCTCGCGCCGGCGTGCATTTCGTAACGGGATACAGGGTCATCCCGCACCAGAAGCCGTTATCGAGCGCGAGCTTCACCGTGTGTTCTTCGACGTGATCGATGCACACGCGGTGCGGGATAATGCGCGAATCGCCCTTGAGCATGTCCACGATCATCCGCGTGCCTTTGTACTTGTCTTCCAGGTGTGGCGTGTGAATCAGAATCAGTTCGTTGGTCTTGGTCGCGAGGTCGAGGTGTTCCTGGAAGATGGTGGCTTCGTTCACGGTGTTCTTGTTCAGCCCGATCTCGCCGATGCCGAGCACGCCGGGCCGCGACAGGAACTCCGGGATCATCGAAATGACTTCACGCGACAGCGACACGTTCTCCGCTTCCTTGGCGTTGATGCAGAGCCAGGAGTAATGTTTGATGCCGAACTGCGCGGCGCGCTTGGGCTCAAATTCCGTGAGGTGTCGGAAGTAGTCGTGGAATCCGGCGGCGCTGCCGCGGTCGAAGCCGGCCCAGAACGCCGGTTCGGAGATGGCGGCACACTGCGCGTAGGCCATCCGCTGGTAGTCGTCGGTGGTCCGCGAGATCATGTGGATGTGCGGGTCGATGTACTTCATTCGCGTCCCATTCTTCGTGGTGAGCGTCACTCGTGGGGCCGGGCCGCACTGGTCCGGCGCTCCGGGAGCATTCATTCTAGCCGCGGTTCCGTGGGCGAGAAAGAAGGGCTTCGTCAAGACCGACCCGCTCGACCGCGATCTGCGCTCCCCGGCCCGCGGTATTCCCACGGTGTCTACTTCTGAACCTGCAGTACGCCGAAGTTGCCGAGTCGGGCGCGAAGGGTTACACTCGACGAATCGATTGCCCGCACGCCCCGGATCGCACATGCCAACCCGCGACGCGAACGCACCGTGCTTCGACCCCGCCGTGCCGAGACGCGCCGTCTTGCGCGCCGGCGCGCTGAGTCTGTTCGGAATCGGGTTGCCGCAGGTACTCCAGGCGCGACAACTTCGCCAACCCCAGAAACGGCGACACGCGAAAGCGTGCATCGTGCTGTTCATGTGGGGCGGTCCGGCCCAGCAAGACACCTGGGACATGAAACCCGATGCGCCCGACGTGTACCGCGGCGAGTTCAAGTCCATCGCGACGAGCGTGAACGGGCTGCGCGTGTGCGAACACCTGCCGCAGTTGGCGCAGCGGGCGCACGAGCTGTGTCTGATCCGCTCGGTGACGCACAACGACGTGAACCACCTGACCGCACCGCACCACTTGCTGACCGGCAAACCGGCCCCGGTCGGACAACTGTCCGACGACTGGCCGAACTACGGCGCGGTGCTCGCGAAGATGGGCCGCGGACGTGGGCCGCTCCCGCCCTACGTCTCGATGATGCCCATCGTCCCCAACGGCGCGCCCAGGTTTGTCGAGGAAACCCGCGGGCAGGGCGCGGGTATCTTCGGCCCCGTTCACAACCCCATGCGGATCGATGCCGACGCCTCCAAACCGGACTACCGCGTCGGCGAGTTTGAACCGCGGACCGATGTGAGCGAAGCTCAACTGCGCGACCGCGAAGGATTGCTCCGGTCGCTCGACGGACAGGCGCGGAAGTTCGAGAGTCAGGCTGCGGCGGAAGCGATGGGTGCGCATTACGACCGCGCGTTCTCGTTGCTTTCCACGCCGGCCGCAGCCAGGGCGTTCGACATCTCACGCGAACCGCAAAAGATTCGCGAGCGATACGGCATGAACGCACACGGGCAATCGGTGCTGCAAGCGCGGCGGCTGGTCGAAGCCGGTGTGCCGCTCGTCACGGTGTTCTGGCCGAACGACGGCATCACCAACGTGAGCGTGTATTGGGACACGCACAACCGCAACTTCCTCGACCTGAAAACCCGCCTCTGCCCGGTCACCGATCAGGCGTTCTCCGCGCTGCTCGACGACCTGAAGGGGCGCGGGATGCTGGACGACACATTGATCGTGTGGACCGGCGAAATGGGTCGCACGCCGAAGGTGGGTCAGTCGGTGCCGGGCGGCGCGGGCGCCGGGCGCGACGGGCGCGACCACTGGGGCAAGGTGTTCACGTCGGTCCTCGCGGGCGGCGGCGTGAAGGGTGGCACCGTGTACGGATCGAGCGACCGGTTCGCGGCGGAACCGGCGACGAACCCGGTCCCGCCGGCGGACCTCGCGGCCACCGTGTACCACTGCCTCGGGGTCGAACCTCGCACCGAAATCCACGACCGCCTCGGGCGCCCGCTGACCCTCTGCGATGGCAAGGTCATCGACGGCGTTCTCCGGTGACAGCCCCGATCTCGACGGTAGGCTCACTCCTCACCCTCCTCCGACTACGAGGCCGCCCGATGTTACGCTCCCTCGCAAACGCGGCCCTTACCGTCGCGCTGATCGCACTGGCGCTGCCAACCACATCCGGGGCCGACAAGCCGAGCAAAGTCGAGATCGGCAAGCGTGCCAAGGCTGCCACCGCGTTCGTCGAAGTGCCCGGCGGCGGGAGCGGCACTGCGTTCTGCGTCCACCCGTCGGGGCTGTTCGTTACCAACGAGCACGTCGTCCGCGCCGCGACCAACGGCGAGGTCACGCTCGTCCTCAACCCGGCCCTGGAAACCCAGCGAGTACTCAAGGCGAGAGTCGTCCGCTCGGACAAGGACGCGGACCTCGCCCTCCTGCGCGTGGACGGCGCGAAGGAACTACCGAGCCTGCCGCTCGGTTCGATCAAGGACGTGGCCGAACTGGCCGACGTGGTCGCGTGCGGGTTCCCGCTCGGCAAAGCGCTCTCTCCCGACCGCAAGGAATACCCAGCCGTCAGCGTGAATGCCGGTAGCGTTACTTCCCTTCGCATGAAGGCCGGCGAGTTGCAATCGATCCAGGTGGACGTGTCGCTCACCTACGGCAACTCCGGCGGGCCGGTTCTCGACGACAACGGGAAGATCATCGGCGTGGTCGTCTCCGGCTTCGGCGGCGGCAAGGCCGGCATCAACCAGGCCATTCCGGTGAGCCGTCTGGAGCGATTCCTGAAGGCTCCCCATGTCACGTTCACCGCGCCGACGCTGACCCGCGCCAGCCTCGACAAGCCGACCGAGTTCACCGCGCGCGTAGCGTTCTTCGTGCCCGACGCGCCCGAGCCGAGCCTGAAACTCGTGCTCCAGTCCGGCGACGAAGAAGCCCGCGAGTTCCCGATGAAGAAGACCGGCGGCGTGTGGTCGGTGACCGCGACCCCGGTCGTCAAGACGGCCGCGCGCGTGGAAATCTCGGCCCGGCTCGGCGCGGGAATGGTTACCGGCACGGTCGCGGACGCGGTTGTCACGGTCGGAGGCAAGCCGGTGCGCCTCAGTGCAATCCGCCGAATCGACTTCGCGCCGAAGCCCGGCGTGCTGCTCGCGGACGGCCGGACCTTGCTCGAAGGCGCAATCGGCGGACTGGGCGCGACCGAGATCGACGTGGGTGGGCAGAAGGCCAAGTTCGATCTGTCGAAGGCGTCACAAGTGACGGTCCAGACAGCACCAGAGGTCGCGTCGGTGTCGGCCGCGGTTGTCGCCACTGTCGGAGGCAAGGAGGTCGCGCGGACCGAGGCGAGGATCGCAGTGAAGGACGCGAGCGTGCTCGCCCCGGCCGACCCGTCGTCGGTGGTCATCACGCCGCCCACGCTCGACACGGACAAGGTCGTCAAGAAACTCCCGGAAACGTTCACCGATGTCGTGGTGGGAGGCGGCGGGCGCTATCTGATCTTCCACATGCCGAAGCTGAAGAAACTGGCCGTGTTCGACGTGAACGAGGCACGCGTCACAAAGTACATCCCGCTCACCGAAGACGAGATCACGTTCGCCGCGGGTCTGGACTGCGTCGTCATCGGGCTGAAGAAGGCCGGAAAGTTGGAGCGATGGAGCCTGACCACGTTCGAGTTGGAGAAGTCCGCGCCGCCGTCGTTCCGGGAGGACATCAAGATCGTTCTCATGGGCCACGGGTCGAACGGGCCGCTCGTCGCCAACGGGTACTTCCTCGATCTCGCGACGTTCCAGCAACTGCCGATCCTCGACGCGAACCGCCACGAGCGAGTGTGGGGCGCGGCCGACGGGCGCATCCCGTCAGCCGACGGGACCGTGTTCAGCGCCTGGAACACCCACTACTCGCCCAGCACCGCCACCACCTTTGTGAACGAGGGCGGTGTGGTGAAGCGATACGACGAGGGCGACCTCAAGCACGTCGTACCCGGTCCAGACGGCCGCACCATGTTCACCGGCAAGGGGATTCTGTCCCGCACGCTGAAGTACGCTGACGCGGACGACGCGACTTACGGCTACTGTCTACCGGCCGTGCGCGGCGACTACTTCCTGGCCCTCACTTCGGCCACCAACGGCAAGGGCGGCGCGTTCACGGTCTACCTGCGCGGTCTGAAACAGTCAGTCGCGAAACTGGACAAGGCCGAACACGGACTGGGTTTCGACGGGTGGGACCGCGAGAGTTTCGGCCCGTGGAAGCGCGTGTACTTTGTCCCGGATGCGAAGGTAATCGCAGTGCTTCCGCCGAGCAACGATCAGGTGGTGCTACACAAGTTCGACGCGGACGCGGCGCTGGAGAAATCCGGGCTGAACTACCTGTTGGTTACGTCGAAGGCGCCGCGAGAGGCGAAGGCCGGGACGACGTTCGCGTACCCACTCAAGGTGAAGGCGAAGGACAAGAAGCTGACGTACCAACTCGACAGCGGGCCGAAGGGGATGGCAGTGTCGGCAGCCGGGGTGGTAACGTGGACAGTTCCGGCCAACACGACCGGCGACCACGACGTGATTCTGACCGTTCGCGACGGAGGTGGGCAGGAAGTGTTCCACACGTTCGCGGTCCGGGTCGTGAAGTAGCGCCGCGGCCTGGCGTCGCCCGGTCCGACCGGGGATAATGCGCCCTGTTGCCTCGATCAACACCCACAAACAGAGACTTCTCCCGATGCGATCCACCCGACTCTTCGCGGCGCTCACCTGTGTCGCACTCGCGGCCGCGCTCTTCGGCGGCACCCCGACCGGAGCCGCCCCCGCCGCGGACCCCAAACCCGTTCGCGCCCTGCTGGTCATCGGCGGGTGCTGCCACGACTACAAGAAGCAACAGGAACTGTTGACGCGCGGCATCTCCGCGCGGGCAAACGTACAGTGGGCCATCGCATACGACTCGGACACGACGACGAAGCACCTCAACCCGGTGTACGAGAAAGAAGACTGGGCCAAGGGGTTTGACGTGATCGTTCACGACGAGTGTTCGTCCGACGTGAAGGACGTGAAGATCATCGAGCGAATCCTGAAGCCTCACAAGGCCGGGTTGCCGGGGGTGGTGCTGCACTGTGGCATGCACAGCTACCGGAGCGAGGGCTACCCGAAGGCGACGCCGTGGTTCGAATTCACCGGTCTGGCGAGCACCGGCCACGGTCCGCAAGCCCCAATCGAAATCCAGTACCTCGATAAGGAAAGCCTGATCACCAAGGGTCTGGACGGGTGGAAGACGGTCAACGAGGAGCTGTACAACAACTCGGCCGGGAAACTGTTGGACACGGCCCAACCGCTCGCCCGAGGGAAGCAGATCATCAAGAACAAGGACGGGAAAGAGCGAACGGACGAGGCCATCGTCACGTGGACGAACACCTACAACGGGAAGACGAAAGTGTTCGCCACCACGCTCGGGCACCACAACGAAACCGTCGCGGACGCCCGCTATCTCGATCTGGTCGCTCGCGGTCTGCTCTGGTCGGTCGGGAAGCTCGACGATGCCCACCTGAAGCCGGCCGCCAAGGTGATGCTCGATGACACGGGCAAGTGAAACTGGAATTCGCGAGTTCCGGCGACACGCATTGAGGGAACGTCTTCACTACAACGACCAGGAATCCCTCGCTCGTTCTCGAAAGGAACTCGAACATGTCGAAGCAGTTTATCAACCCGCCCGCGCTGAATCCGACGAACGGTTTCACTCACGTCGTCGCGGCGACCGGCGGGAAGACGATCTACGTCTCGGGTCAGGTGAGCGTGAACCAAAAGGCCGAAGTGGTCGGCAAAGGTGACATGCGCGCGCAAGTCGAGCACGTATTCGCAAATCTCAAGATCGCTCTTGAGGCCGCCGGCGCGACCTTCAACGACGTGGTGAAGATCACCTATTTCGTGGTCGATCTGAAACCGGAACACGTGCCGCACATCCGCGAGGTGCGGAAGAAGTACCTCAGCCCGGAAAACCCGCCGGCAAGCAGCTTAATTGGCGTCGCCGCGCTGGTGGTTCCTGAATGGCTCATCGAGATTGAGTTGGTGGCCGTGGTGGGGTGAGGTTTCGCCGCTTGCGGCTTTGCAAAGCCGCAAGCGGCAATTCATCGGGTCACTTCTTCAGTTTGGCGATTAGATACGCTTGCGCGGTGGGGAGTTCCTTGTTCGGCTCCGTAGCGGAGTGGAAGACCACCTCGACACCAGCCTCCTTGAGCTTCTCGGCCAGTTTGATGCCCAGAATCGGGGAGTGGGTCGGGTCCGGGTGGCTCTCGCCGACCTTCGCGCCCACGGTCCCTGTGTAGTACAGCCCGATGGGCGGGTCGCCCTTCGTCACGTGCCGGATCGGTGAATACTCCTTGATCCAATCCGCGATCTTTGCCCGCTCTTTCTCGACTTCGTCCAGGTTTTTCAAGCCGAACGCGTGCGCGCCGTAGGTGTAGTTCGGGAGCCACTCGCGAACTTCCTTCGGGTCGAGCGTGACCTGTGCGCCCTGGACGGCGGCACAGTAGAGACGGGTCGATTCTCGCGCCACGGGGTCGTCACTCTTGGGATCGGCCATATCGTCGTGGAACGCGAGCCACAGCGACGAGCACGCGCCCGCAGAACCGCCGGTGGCGCCGATCCGCTTCTTGTCGATGTTCCACTCGCCCTCCTTGGTCCCGGCCTTCGACCGCACGAATTGTAGCGCGCGAGCCGCGTCTTCGAGTGGAGCCTTCACCGGTGGCACCACCTTCTGCGCGTTGGCTTGTGCCATCAGCCGGTAGTTGATTGTGACCACCGAGATGCCGTTGTCGAGGTAGTTCTTGACGCCGCCGTAGTAGCCGCTCTTGTCGCCGCCCGACCATCCGCCGCCGTGAATACAGAACACGACCGGAGTCGGCTTGTCGGACTTGGCTTGCCAGAAGTCGAGTACCTGGCGTTCGAGTTTGCCATACGGGACGTTCTCCGCGGTCGGCTTGATCGCCGGCACCGGTAGTTTCTTCTCGTCTTTCTTCTTTTCGTCCTTCTTCTCGTCTTTCTTCTCCTGTGCCTGTCCGCCCGCGAGGGCGAAGACGGTGGTCAGCGCGAAGACGATTGCGGGGCAAAGGAATCTGCGGGACAGCATGTCGTTCTCCGGGGTGAGGTCGAAGCGGGCGAGCGGCGCGATGACGATCGAAGACCGGCCCGCGCGGAAGCGCGGGCCGGTCCGTGTTCCCGTGTCGGCTACTTCTCTTCCTTTGGCGCGGGAGGCTCACGGCGCCGCCGAGCAGGAGCAGAGCCTGCCTGTATCGGAACGGCGACGTGCGAGGTTGCTCCAGACCGATGCAGGCAGGCTCTGCTCCTGCTCGAAAGCGGTGCTGGAACAGCCTTCCCCGCGTCGAACGCACTGGCAGATGCTCGGACGACGCAACATCGTCCTGTCGCAAAGCGACGAGCTAGACTCGCCATGGGAACGGAGGCCAGAGTAACCCACGCCGGCGCCGAACGCAATGCGCGGGAATCGGTTGACCGCGACCCGTTCCGCGGGTAACCTCGATTGATACTCCCGCCGATGTGGCTTTTTGCCCACACCCTCCAAACAATTTCCTATGCGCGCTCTCTCCCGAACTGGACTCGTCGCGTGCCTCGTCGCGTCCTTCGGGGCAGCGCCAGCGGTTTCCGCGGCCGACCCGAAAGCGGTCGCGCGACTCCTCGACGACGCCATTCAAAAGCGCCTCGACGACGCGAAGATTACCGCTTCGCCCGCGGCCTCCGACGCCGAGTTCATCCGGCGCGTCTGTCTCGACATCGCCGGGGAGATTCCGAACGTCGATCGCACTCGCGCGTTCCTCGACTCAAAAGTACCCGACAAGCGCGCCAAACTCATTGACGAGTTGCTCGCGTCTCCCGAATACGCACGGCGCATGACCGACATTTGGAAGGGTCTGCTCATCCCGAACACCGCGGCGAGCGCCCGGCAGAAGCACGAGCCGTTCACGCAATGGCTCGAAACGGGATTCTCTGCGAACAAGAAACTCGACGTTCTCGCTCGCGACGTGCTCACCGCCGGCGGCATGCAGGACGAGAACGGCGCGGTCACGTTCTTCATGACCCACGAATCGGTGGACGAAATCACGGACCGCGTGTCGCGCGTGTTCCTCGGCGTGCAACTTCAGTGCGCGCAGTGCCACAAGCACCCATTCGGCGACTGGACACAGGCCGAATACTGGGGCTTCGCCGCGTTCTTCACGAAGATGAAGTCGATGTACGTGAAAGAAGGCAACATCCAGCGCTACGGCGCGAAGGAAGACAATGCGCCGAAATCGAAAGCGCTGCTAATGGTGCCGCCGTCGCGGAAAGAGATCGCGCCGACGTTCCTGCGCGGCGAAAAGGCGAACGTATCGGCCGACGGACCGTACTTGCCCGCGCTCGCGGAGTGGATCGCGTCCGCGAAGAACCCGTACTTCGCACGGGCCAACGTGAACCGCGTGTGGCGTCAGTTCTTCGGCCGCGGACTGGTGAACCCGGTCGATGACATGACTGACGACAACAAGGGCACGCACCCAGAACTACTGTCCGCACTGTCGCGCGAGTTCGCGGAGAGCGGATTCGACCTGAAGCATATGATTCGCGGTATCTGCAACAGCAAGGCGTACCAGCGAACGAGCAAACCGCTCAACAGCAACGTGACCGACAAGACCTTGTACAGCCACATGGCGGTGCGGGTGATGACGCCGAACCAACTCTTCGATTCGCTCGAAGTGGTGTTCGCGCTCGCCAACAACGAGAAGACACCCGCGCCGACGGACGCGACCCGTAAGGTGAAGGCCGGTGAACGCGGCCGGTTCGCCACGTTCTTCCGGGGCGAGGACGACGCCGACCCCACGGACTACGAAGCGGGCATCCCGCAGGTGCTCTACCTGATGAACTCCGGGCACCACTACCGGATCGCGAAGGCCGCGAACGAAACCGTGATCCGGACGAAGACTCCAGAGAGCTTCGTGGAGACGATGTTCCTGTCGACGCTGTCGCGGCCTCCGACCGAACAGGAAAACAAGAAGGTACTCGACTACATCGCCAAGGCAACCGACAAGCGAGCGGTGTACCACGACGTCCTGTGGGCGCTAATCAACCTTACTGAGTTCATCAGCGACCACTGAGGATCGGTTTACAATCTGAGGAAACCCAAGATAGCTCCTGCGGGACCAACGCTAAACGACTCCTTAGTCAAGCGAAGCTCAAGATACCCTCAAGCAACTTCTATGAGAGTTCGATGTCTTCATTCCAATCGCTGAATCGTCGAGACGCGCTGAAGCTTGCTGCCGCCGGCGTCTCGGCCGCTTCGCTCACGGGTTGGCTGCCGATCCTCGCCGCGCGCGACGGCGAAGCGAAACCGAAGGCCAAAGCGAAGGCATGCATCGTCCTCTGGATGGACGGCGGACCGCCGCACACCGACACCTTCGACATGAAGCCGGACGTGCCCGAGTGCGGCATCTACAAGGCCATTCCCACCGCAGTCAACGGCATCCAGATTAGCGAACTGCTGCCGAAGTTCGCGGACCAGATGAAGCACGCCGCGATCGTTCGCGGGATGAGCACCATCGAGAACGAACACCTCCGCGCTCGCGTTCACCTGCGGACTGGCTACCAGTCCGGTCAAGGCGGGTTGACATACCCGAGCATGGGGTCGATCACGTCGGAAGCGATCGGCGATCCTGAGTTCCCCGTGCCGAGTTACGTCGCGGTCGCCGACGTGCGCGACCGCAGTCACGGTCCCGGCTTTCTCGGCCCGAAGTACCAGCCGTTGTTCGTCCACGACCCCGCGAAAGGGGTTCAGAACCTGAAGGCGATGGTCAGCGCGCCCACGGTCGAGGGCCGACTCGGGCTCCTCGACGAACTCGAAAAGGGCTTCGCGGGCGAGTACAAGGCGCCGCTGAGCCAGGCCCACCGCAGCGTGTACGACCGCGCGGTTCAGTTGATGCACACCGAGAAGGCGAAAGCGTTCGACCTGTCGCTGGAACCCGCGAAGTCACGCACCGCTTACGGCGACAGCGCGTTCGGGCAGGGGTGTCTGCTCGCCCGCCGCTTGATCGAGACCGGCGTGAAGTTCGTCGAGGTCGGGTTGGGCGGTTGGGACACGCACTTCGAGAATAACGAGGCCGTCAAGAAACTGTGCGGCCCGCTCGACCACTCGATGACCGCGCTCGTGACCGACCTGCAAGAACGCGGGATGCTCGACAGCACGCTTGTGATCTGGATGGGCGAATTCGGTCGCACGCCGGTGTTCAAGGGAAAGGGTCGCGACCACTTCGCGAAGGCGTGGTCCACGGTATTCATGGGCGGCGGCGTGAGGGGTGGTCAGGTGATCGGCTGCACCGACAAGACCGGCGCGAAGGTCGAGGAGCGTCCGGTATCGACCGCGGACTTCTTCGCCACGGTCTGCGAGATGCTCGGCATCGACTACACGACGGAGCGCGACACGCCCGGCGGGCGCCCGCTCCCGCGTGTGGTGAAGACCGGCAAGCCGGTCCGCGAATTGTACATGTAGCCTTCGCAGTCGTTTAGGATTGGACCCGTCGGGCCAGGTGGTGCAAGAAATGGCCTCTCCGTGTCCAACGCTAAGCGGCGGCTTCGTTGACCAGCGCCTGTTGAAGTGGACACGTCTCGACCGGCGCCTCGCCGTTGCGGTAGCGCCCGAGCAACTCTTGTGACCGCCGCGCGAGCATCCGGCGCACCTCGCGCCGCTTCCCCTTCACTCGCGGGATCGTCATGGAATCGTAACCGGTGGTCTGGTGCCGCAGCCACGCGAAGACCGCAGCTTCGGCACGCTGTTCGACGGGGATGCGTTTCGTGCGCGCGACCGTTCCGCTGCCGACCGGAGTGGCTTGGTCGGCCACCGCTCGCGCGAGGCGGTCCGCGAGTTCGGCGTGGTTCGGGTGGAAGTCGAGGAACGTGCGCACCGCGAGCCAAAACTCTTCGACGTACTCGGTCTGTGCATTCTCGCGCCGGCCCGCGTCTGCGAGTTTGCGGCGTGCGAAACTTTCCGTAGAGCGTTCCGCTTCGAGTTCGAGTTTGACGCGCGCGACAGTGTCGGCCGGTGCCCACACGCCGCGCGAGAACACCTTGCGCCCGCGATTCTCCGCGACGGACCAGCTCTCGCCGGCGGCGCGCACCCGGCGAGTGAGGGCCGCGTCACCGGGCGGCACGAGCGCCCAGCCCTCGGGGACGGTGTGAACGGTGCCGTCGGGCGCCCGAACCATGTTCAGCTTCGGGCCGGGTGTGAACGTGGGTGTCGTCACTTCTCCGCGCCCTTCCCTTCATCCTTGTCGTCGTCCTTGTCTTCCACCGTCCGGATGAAATCGCGGGCGCCGACCCGCACGCCGCGCACCGCGCGCGAGTACGAGGCCACCAAGATCAACCAACCGATCATCAGCACGGCCTGTTCGTACATCCGCCATTCGACCAGGGCCGGGTCCGTTTCCTTCGGGGCAACGGCCGGCGCCGGTTGAGGGGGCGGGGCTGGTTGAGGAGGAGCACCCTTCTTCGGGGGCGGCTCTTTTTCCTTCGGGGCCGGGGCAACGCGGACCAGTTCCTTTTCCTTCGGGCGACCGGTCTGCTGCACGTACGGGTTCCAGCCCAGCGACTGCCACACCGGAACCTGAACCAGCACGAGCGTCGCGATCACTATACTCATACCCTCCGCGAGCCCCACGAACCCCACCGCCCGCGCGACGGCCGGTCGCTTCAGCGCCAGTCCGCTCGCAGTCAGCGCGGTGAGGAACCAGAACTCCGCCAACAGACCACAGACCACAAGCGCCAGCAGGGCGTAATGGGACTCCGCGAGGAAGAGCATCTTCCAACACACGGCCGAGGCCACCAGCGCGATCAGTGTGGCCAGCGTGAGCAACCCGCTCAGCGCGAACAGCCCGCGCGCGCCACTGTTCCGCGGGCCGCCGCTGCTGAACAATCGACCGAGCGTCAGGAAGAAACCGGCCGCGAACACCGGCAACCCGTAAACGAGTAAGTCGAGTTCCTCCGCCTTCGATATATCGATGGCCTGCGTGCCCCCGGTGTTGATGTACCCTTCGATTTTGATCAGCCCGGGATCCTTGTCCGTGGGTAGCGGACCGACAGACCTCTCGTACACCGCCTTTCCAAACCCGACGAACCCGAGCAAGGCGACGAACAACAGCGCGAACTGCACCAATAACAACCCACGCCGCACGGACCCCCACTTCTTCGCTAGCACCTCGTCGGGCGTCTTCTCGGTTTCCTTCTTCTTCGTGCTCCCCTTCTCGCCCTTCTCACCTTTCTCGCCCTTCATCGGTACGGGCTGGGCTGGCTTCGGGCGCGGCTTGTCCCCGCGGTCCCGTTCGCGCGGCGTTGCGGTCGGGAACGGGTTCGGTTCGGGTTCCGGTGCGATTTCGGCCGGTGCCGCGGGGAGCGCACCCCAATCGTCGGGGGACGCAACGACCGGTGCCGGGGACGCAGGAACCGGGCGAGAGGGAGGCGGCGGAGGGACTGGAGGCTCGAACGACGGCGGGAGCGGAGCGGTCGGCGCGCCGGCCGTGGCCGCCTCTTCCGCAGTGGGCACCGGCACCGCCGCCTGGCAGTACGGGCATTTCACCTTCTTCCCCGCGGACTCGTCCCGCGCCCGGAACCGCTTCCCGCACGACGGGCAACCCAACGTAATCGGCATGGTGACGAACTCCCCGCGTGAGGCAGGAGATTGAGCAGGTTTCGCGACGTAACGGAACGATCTGTGCGGAACATGGTAAACGCGAACGCGACGGGGCGGAACCCCACGCTTGGGAAAAATCGCGCATCGTATTACGGAACGACCGCTACACGCGCAAGAGTCAGTACCGCGGTGCGGGCCGCGCCCAGTCCGCATCGTACGGAAGTGAGAAAAGTTGTTGAAGCAACTCGGCCTTGTTCGGCGCGTCGCCGAGCAGCACCTCGACGGCCTTCCGCAGTTTCACAAGGCGCGGGTCAGTGGCGGCGTTCTCGGAGCCATCGCCGCGCCCGACACGATCGAAGATCGCCGCCGCTTCAAGCAACTTGCTGCGGGCGTCGAGGAAGAACTGATCCAGCGCGGTCGCGGCAGGTAGCGGGGTCATGGTTTTAAAGTTGTCAGGAGGTAGTGGGCAGTGGGTAGATCGCAGGCGACAGAGAACAGACGACAAAAACCAGGGTGGCGAACAGCGTTCAAGTTCCTCTCTGACTCTACCCCCCTGCTCACTGCCTGCTGTACACTTTCCGAATTTCCAGCGGTACGAGTTCGTTCAGGCTGCCGCTGCGGAAGCCGTCGAGGTCGAGCGTCACGAACTTGAAGCCCAGCGCGTGCAGCGTGCCCGTGAGTTCGGTGCGCAATGGGTCGCACGCAAGTTTCGGGACTTCGCCCAGCGGCACTTCCACACGCGCCAGATCGCCTTCGTGGTAGCGCACGCGGCACTCACGCAGACCCAGAGATCGCAAGAACGCTTCCGCATCCTCGACGCGCTTCGTGCGTTCCGGCGTGACCGCGACACCGGGCGCCATGCGACTCGACAGGCAAGGCGCAGCGGGCTTGTCCCACGTGGGAAGTCCCCAGTGAAGCGCGAGCGCGCGAACGTCGGCCTTCGTGAACCCAGTTTCTTGGAGCGGATGCCGGACATGGTGTTCCGTCGCCGCGACCAGTCCCGGCCGGTAGTCACCGAGATCGTCGAGGTTCGCGCCACTCACGATGAACGTAACCCCGAGTCCCGGCAGCAGCGATTCGACCGTGGTGTAGAGTTCCGTCTTGCAATGGTAACAGCGGGTGCCGTCGTTCTTCGTGTAGTCCGGGTTGCGAAACTCGTCGGTGCGAACGACGACGTGCCGGATGCCGATGAGCGTCGCGAGTTCGCGTGCGTCCGCGAGTTCGGTGCGAGCGACGCTCGCGCTGTCGGCCGTGACCGCGATCGCCCGTTCGCCGAGCGCCAGGAACGCGGCCTTTGCAACGACCGTGCTGTCGATGCCGCCACTGAACGCGACCGCCACGCCACCCAGTTCTCGCAGCACCGTGAGCAAATGATCTTGTTTTGCGTCGAGTTCCGCGCTCAGGACGTGCGGTTGTGTTGCTAGGCCCATGTCTTCAGTATACCCGCGGGTAGGGTCAGGGGTTCGGCGGCTTGTCGGTCGGCTCGCTGAAGTCGAATGCCGGGTTCGGTCCGGAGTCCCGCGTCGCGGCCGAGTCCGGTTGAAGCGGCCGGCGCACCGGTGTCGTCGCTTCCTGATAGGCGAGCCAACCCGCGTACCACTTCACCAGGTTTAACCCCGCGAACACCAGCGCGAGGAACGCCCCGAGCAGCATTCGTGTGGGATCGAACAGTTGCGCCATGGCGCCTGGCACGAACAGGCGAAGGGCCAGAAGTGTGGTTCCGGCGCACAGGAAGAACAGACCGACCGTGAGCCGCATGTGCCGCACCGTCATCGCCGCGCCCTCGTGGTTACGTTGACATGATACTCCGGGGAGGTGGTTCGCCGCCACATTGAGTACGACCGCGCACCGCCGGATCGCATGTCCGACGGACGCGCAGCGAGGGAAACGATCGTGGCTTCGTGGGTAGCTATGGACCGGCGTTCGCCTTCTTCGCTGGCCGCTTGCCGGCATCCTCGGGAACGTCGAAGTCTTTCACGTTGTCCGAGCCGGAGAGTTCGGTCGCCGTCTCGTAGCGCTCGAACAGCGACTTCGCAGTCACGTCGCCCGTGGCCTTTTCGGGTTTCACCGACGGATCGACCCCCGTGATCGCAACGAGCATGGGGCCGCCCACCGCCGCCTGACCGCCGGGCGCCGCGGTGTCGTACAGCCCGTTCTTGATGTCGGCGTAGCCCGGCTGCCCGGTGTTGCCCTTCGCCGTGTCCGGCATGAAATAGATCTTCCCCGCGGGAAGCGGCTGTCCTTTGTACATCACCTTCCCCGAAACGCGCGCGGTCTTCTGACCACCGCACCCTGCGGCCAAACAACCAGTCACCAGAAAAGCAACACCCACGAGAGCGCGAACCGATCGACGAAGCGACATGACGCCTCCGTATAGCGCGCCGGACTGCAGCCCGGCGCATCAGTTCAGGGGAAGGATCTCGCCACCGTCCCGACTCGCAGCCGCCAAATAGTTCGGCATCGCGATCGTCTGCGATACGAACCGGACCGAACCGTCACCGAGAACGAAGTTGGACCCACGCGTGTGCGGGCTGCCGAAGCTCACGTCGTTGAAACCGTTCGCGCCATCGTATGGGGTGCTGTTGATAGGGTTGATCACGTTCTTCCCGGTCGGGGTCGCTTCGCTGTCCCATCCCCGGCTCCAGGGCCGGAAGCAGTTCGCGGTCTTGAACGACATCTCCCCAACCATGAGTGTGTTGGAGGCGCCGTCCGTGATGCCCGTCAGTTTCGTCCGTGATTGCAAGTACATGATCCCGTTCGTGGCTACGCCGCCGTGGGCGGGCGTCGCTGCGGTCACCACGAGCGGGTACGCCGTCCCACCCTGCGGGTTCGTGCCCTTCGCGCCGAGTACGGCCGGATAGTGCTGCGTTTTCCCCGCCACGTTGCCCGCGTCCTCGACCTCGCCGGACGGGCAGAGAAACGTTGAAAACCGTGTAAAGAGTTGAGCGTTGTTGGGCGCGGTGGTGTAGGCAACGGTGAGGTTCATCGTCTGGAATACCACGTTTTGTTCCATGTACGGAAGAATGAAAACGGTGTAGCCGATGCTCCCGCTCTGCCCCGTCGGCGCGGTGATGGTGCCGTACGAGCCACCGGTGCAAGCGGGCGGCATGGAACCGGTGGCGTCGTGGAAGCCGTGCAGGGCGAGACCGATCTGTTTGAGGTTGTTCTGGCACTTCATGCGCGCGGCGGCCTCACGCACCTTCTGAACGGCCGGGAGCAACAACCCGATCAAGATGGCAATGATGGCGATGACGACCAGCAGTTCAATCAGCGTAAAGCCAGAACCAGCGCGACGCGGGCGCAAGAGGGAACTCGAACACATGCAAAACCTCGGAGAATGAGATGGGCGCAGTGTCGGATCGCGAATGACGGGTCATCTCAAGTGATAAACGCGACCGGTACGGTTCCGCAACTGAAAACGTGTGCGCTGCCTCATTTCTCATCCGCGGTTCGTACCCGGCTGGCGTTTCGGTGTTCGCTTTCTCGCCGTGGGCAAGTATGGCGAGTTGTCGTGTCTGTTCCTGTGCGCTTCGCGTTGACACGCTTGGTTCGCCGCGGATACAGTTCATCGCCCAATGCGCGCGTGGAGGCCGAGAGGATTAACCCGGAGTCGTGGTACGCACTGATTCGCGGGGAACGGCGCGGCCCGCTCGCGATGGCGGCGCGATCCGGATTACTGCTCGCGAGCCTGCCCTACGGCCTCGCGGTGCGCACGCGGAACGGCTTATTCGATCGCGGATGGAAGCGTGTACATCGCGCCGCGGTGCCGGTGGTAAGCGTCGGTAACCTCACGCTCGGCGGCACCGGCAAGACCCCGTGCGTCGAATGGGTCGCGAAATACTTCCGCGAACGCGACGTACAAGTGGCGATCCTCAGTCGCGGCTACGGAAGCGAACAAGGGCGCAACGACGAAGCGATGGTGTTGGAAGAAAACCTGCCGGATGTGCCGCACCTTCAAGGCGCGGATCGCGTGGTGAGCGCGGCCACTGCGGTCGAGGAGTTGGAGGCTGAACTGCTCGTACTCGACGACGGCTTCCAGCACCGCCGGCTGCACCGCGACCTCGACATCGTGCTGATTGATACGACGTGCCCGCCGATGTGCGACCACATGTTCCCGCGCGGCACGCTCCGCGAACCCGCGAGGGGGTTACGACGCTCCGGTGCCGTGCTGCTGACGCGATGTGATCAGGTGGCCGTCGGCGAAGCCGAAGCGATTCGTACGTGGCTGAGGCAGAGGTTACCCGACGTGCCTATCGCGACGACGGAACACCGGCCAACAGAGTTAATCGGGTGCAACGGTTCGCACGAGGTGCTGGAATCGCTCCGCGGCAAACCGGTGGGCGCGTTCTGCGGTATCGGCAACCCGACCGCGTTTCGGTACACGCTTGAAGGGTTAGGCGTGACAGTGGTGAACTTCCGCGCGTTCGCGGACCACCACGCTTACACGCGCGAAGACGTGGGCGACCTCACCCGCTGGGCGAACGCGCTTCCGGCCGATGCGGTGATCGCGACGACGCAGAAGGACTGGGTGAAGTTACGCGTGCCCGATCTTGCCGCCCGCCCGCTATGGGCCGTGCGAATCGGGCTGAAATTCCGCGATGGAGAAGAAGCCTTCGCAGGGGTATTGGAGCGGGTGATTTCAAAGTAGTAGGCACACTCCGTGTGCCGTTGCAACGCGCTGGGAGTAGCGACGGCACACGGAGTGTGCCTACTACTATCCGGTGACAACGGACTGTCACAATGACCGACCTGATCGAACTCGTTCAGAACCTCGGCGCGCCCCGCGTACTCGTCGTGGGCGACGTGATGCTCGACCGCTACGTGTGGGGCGACGCGGAGCGCATCAGCCAGGAAGCGCCTGTCATTCTGCTACGAGCCGACAAACGCGAAGAGCGCCTCGGCGGGGCGAGTAGCGTCGCGACGATGCTTCAAGCGCTCGGCGCGCGGACCAGCGTGCTGGGCGTAGTTGGCACCGACGGCGACGGGTTCCACGCGCGGCGCATTCTCACGGACCTCGGCATCGACGCGGAGGGTGTCGTCGCGGACCCCGACCGCCCGACCACGGTGAAGGAACGCTATATCGGGCGCGCGCAGGCCAAGCACCCACAGCAGATGATTCGCGTGGACTACGAGAGCCGCGAACCGGCTTCCGAAGCCGTCGAGCGGCAACTCGCAGTCGCGCTCGTTGCCAAGATTCGCGAAGCCGACATCGTTCTCGTGAGCGATTACGACAAAGGCGTTTGCACGCCGGGTTTGCTGCGCGTCGCGGTGGAAGTCGCAACGGCGCGAGGCATTCGAGTGATCGCGGACCCGACGCGCGGCGGCGATTACGCGAAGTACCGCGGGTGTTCGAGCATGACGCCGAACCGCCTCGAAGCGGGTCTTGCCACGAACCGCACCATTCACACGCACAACGACGCGCTCGACGCGGCCTCGCACCTGCGCGACACACTTCAACTCGAAGCCGGCATCGTCACACTCGACAAAGACGGCATCGCGCTGGCGCACCGCGACGGGCACCGCACTGTGTTCCCGACGCGCCCGCGCCAGGTGTACGACATCACCGGGGCCGGCGACATGGTGATGGCGACGCTCGGTCTCGCGCTCGCAGCCGGCGCCGACTACGACCGGGCGATTCGGCTCGCGAACGTCGCAGGAGGACTCGAAGTCGAGAAGATCGGCGTCGCGACCGTGACGCGCGACGAGATAATGTCGGACCTGTTGCACACCCCATTTCACACGACCGAGCGCATGCGAGGCGCGGCGAAAATCACCGCCCTTCCCCATCTGTTATCCGAACTCCGATCACGCCGCGGTAGTGGGCAAAAAATCGCGTTCACGAACGGGTGTTTCGACGTGCTGCATGCGGGTCACGTGCAGTACCTCGCGGAAGCACGGGCACAAGCGGATTGCTTGGTGGTTGCGATCAACAGCGACGCGAGTGTGCAGAAGCTCAAGGGGCCGACGCGCCCGCTCAACCCGGTGGAAGCACGGGCAATGGTACTCGCGGGCCTTCAAGATGTGGACTACGTCACCATTTTCGCGGAGCAAACGCCGGCCGCGATCATCGAAGCGGTGCGACCCGACGTGCTGGTGAAAGGCGCGGACTACACGAAGTCAAACGTGGTGGGTGCGGAGTTCGTGGAGAGCTACGGCGGTCGCGTTCACCTCGCGGGACTGCGCGACGGGTTCTCCACGACGAACCTCATCGCGCGAATGGAAGCGGCGTAATGAATCGCATCGCGCTGTTCCTGCCGAACTGGATCGGAGACGTGGTGATGGCCACTCCCACGATCCGGGCCGTGCGCGCGACGTTCCCCTCCGCGGAACTCGTCGCGGTGTGCAAGCCCTATGTGGCTGACGTGCTCGCCGGCGCGCCGTGGTTCGCACAAACGATCCTCGCGGACAAGCGCGGCCCGCAACCACAGCGACTCTTCGGCGTAACACGCCAGTTGCGCGAAGCACACATCGACGGCGCGCTCCTCTTTCCCAATTCATTCCGCACGGCGATGCTCGCGTACCTCGGAAAGTGCAAGCGAATCGTCGGGTTCTCGCGCTACGCCCGCGGTTGGATGCTGACCAACAAGCTCCACGCGAAGACGGACGCGCGAGGCCAGTTCGTGCCGGCGCCCGCGATCGACGACTATAATCGGCTCGCGGTCGCGCTCGGCACTCCCGACCCCGGCCACCGGATGGAACTGTTCACCACACCGGCCGACGACCTGAGCGCCGAAGCCGTTTGGAACCATTTCGCGCTCGCGCGGTATTCGCGCGTGGTGGCGCTCAACCCAGGCGCGGCGTTCGGCGCGGCGAAACACTGGGGCTGCGATTACTTCGCGGAACTCGCACGTTCGCTCACGTCGCGCCTCGGCTGCGGCGTCCTCGTGCTGTGCGGTCCGGCCGAACGGCACATCGCGAAGCAGATCGCGGAGGGAAGCCGCTCGCCGCACGTTTATTCACTTGATGACACCACGCTGTCACTCGGTTTGACGAAGGCCGTCGTGAAGCGCGCCGACCTATTAGTGACCACGGACAGCGGGCCCAGGCACTTCGCGGCGGCGTTCGACCGACCGGTGGTGTCGCTGTTCGGCCCGACGCACATCGAGTGGACCGAAACGTATTTCGCGAAGGAAATCTGCCTCCAGAAGAAGCTCGCGTGCGGGCCGTGTCAGCAGCGAGTGTGCCCGCTTGGGCATCACCGGTGCATGCGCGAACTCACGCCCGCAGCGGTGTTCGCGGCGGCAGAACGCCTGCTCACGCGATTTCCGCTTCGCTTGTGCGAGGAGGTGCGACGTGCCGCGTGAAGCCACCGCACCGCCGGACGTGCGCCTGCGCGAACCGCAAGTCGTGGTTTCGTCGCCGACCGACACCGGCGGAACACGGAAGATACACCCCGCGTTCGCGGAGCTGTTCGCGCGTGCCGGGTTGAACCACGCCGCCGCGTTTCTCGAACTGCCTGGCGAAGTGGTGAGCGGACATGCGGACCGGCACGTGATGCGCGTCGAAATCCCTGGTGCGCCGCGCGCGTTCTACCTGAAGCGTCAGCATGTCGTCGGCTGGCGTGAAAAGTTCTTGAACCGGCGTGCCGGGTTCGGGTGGGTGTCGCGGTGCGAGCGCGAAGCAGAACTCCTGGAGCAACTCGACGCGGCGAACCTCCCCGCCCCTCACTGGGCCGCGTTCGGCGCGCACGGCGGTCGCGCGTTCCTCCTGGCGGAAGAAGTGCCTGACGCGGTCGATCTCCGGCGGATACTCAGTGACAATGCGTTGTCAATCGTGCAACGGCGCAAACTCGCGGTGCGGCTTGGCGAAGCGGTGGCGGCCGTTCACGCGGCCGGGTTCAGCACGCCAGACCTGACCGCGAAGCACGTTCTCGTGAACCCGGACACGCTCGGAATCACCTTTCTCGACTGGCCGTCCGCGACCCGCGGCGTCGTGAGCGATGCGGCCCGCGCGGACGCGCTCGGCGCGCTGCACGCTTCGCTCACGCTGGCTTCGTCCGCGGACCGCGTGCGGGTACTGCGGGGGTATTGTGCGCGAATTTGTCTTAGCGAGCGGCGCGGCGTAAGCCCGCAGGTACGAAAGAATCAGCACGAGAAACAACCCCGCGCGAAAAACCAAGCACGGCTCGCGTTCGCTTCTGGGAACGCACTGGCGGGCTTACGCCGCGCCGCTCGCCAAGACCTCACTCAGAACGTCCTTCGCGCCGCGAATCGCCACGCGAAACGGCGCAGCGTGCGCGACCAACTCCAGCCCGAAGCCCCTTCGCAGCGCCTCGTGTGGCTCGCGGGCGAAGCGGTGTGCGCGATTCCCGAAATCGCGGCAGTGTGGCCCAAACCCGCGATCGCCCCGCCGTTCTACGGCTTCGGTGCGGACGGCACGACACACGTGCGCATCGCAGGGCGCGACGCGGTCCTCGTTCGCGGATGCACTTCCGCACCGCTCGGTCGGTTCCGCGCCTTGGTTCGCGCAACCCCCTGGCGCTCCGCGGGAGTTACTATCGGCCGCGTGCTGTTTCATCTTGAACGCTATGGCGTGCCGGCCCCACGACTGCTCGCGTTCGGGCAGCGGCTCACCTCCGCGGCGCGCGCCGATTGGTTCGCGCTGTATGAGGTTCCAAACGGAGTGCCCTTGCGGAAATGGCGCCACACGGCATCTTCAGGCGCCCGCCGTGTGACCTTCGGTGAAGTGTCGCGCTGTCTGGAGAAACTGCACGCGGCCGGGTGCGTGCTGACCAACGCGCAAACCGCGTTCGCGGTGTGCAACGGGCGCGTTTGCGTTGCCGACCCGCGTGCGGTGCGCATCGTGCGCGGCGTGAGTGATTCAAGCCGGCGGCGCGACCTTCGGACCGTGGCCTGGTTGTTAGGAGTGGAATGAGCGCGCACCCGCAGACCAGTCTCACCAAGCTCGCGCCGGCGGTTGGCGATCCGGTGTCGTCGCTGTGGAGTCGCGTGCGGCGCGGCGCGAAACTCCTGCGCAAACAAGCCGACTGGGACCGGTTCGCGGGCGACGACTGGCCGAACCGCATCATGTTGGAACCGCTCACGGACCGCGAACACAAGAAGCAGGGCCGATCGATCGGGCGCAAGGTGTTCACCGATGGGCGCGACAAGCTCAGCGTATACCTCAAGCGCCACTACTGCTTGCCGTGGCTGCACGGGTTGCTCGCGACGCTGATGCCGGGGCGTGCGTGGTCGCCGGGGCTTCAAGAGTGGCAGCGCATCCGCTGGGCGCAGGAACAAGGCTTCCCGGTCCCGCGCCCGGTTGCGGCGGGTCAGTTCGTCGGGCCGTGGGGCAAGTTGTCGGGGTTCCTCGCGGTCGAAGAACTACACGGCATGTTGCCGCTCCACGAGGCCGTTCCGCGCGCGGCGCGAACACTCGACGCGCGAACGTTCGCGAATTGGAAGCGCGGCTTAACGGCCGAACTCGCCCGACTCGCGCGCGAACTGCACCGCCGCAAGGTGTTCCACAAAGACCTCTACTTCTGCCACTTCTACATTCCCGAGTCGCTCACGCGAACGGTGCCGTCGGACTGGACGAACCGCGCCGTGATGATCGACCTGCACCGGCTCTCGCGGCACAGGATCGGCAGCGCGATCTGGCAGGTGAAAGACCTGGCGCAACTGCTGTATTCGTCGGAGGTGGAGGGCGTGACCGCGCGCGACCGTGTGCGGTTCTGGAAGCTTTATCGGCAGAACTGGCCGAACGGGAAGTGCCCAGGCGCGTGGCTGCGCCCGCTCGTGAGGTGGAAGTGGGCCGCGTACCGCCGGCACAACCAGCGGAAGCCGTCGGCGGTCCCGTATGAGAATCGCAACGCGGCATGATGGGCCGACCCACCCCCAACCCCTCCCCCTGCAGGGAGGGGAGCAAGAGCTTCGCAATTCGCTGAACGCAAGCAGCGCGCGTTGGTTTTTCTCCCCTCCCCTTCAGTGAGGGACCGGGGGGTTCTTCGCGATAGCAATGGAGTCTCGCGATATGGATATCGCTTTGTGTTACGAGAGCGTGCTACCGGCACGCGGCGGCGCCGAAACCTACCTCGGCGACCTCGCGCGCCGACTCGCGCGCGACGGCCACGCGGTTCACCTGTACGCCGCGCGCTGGGACGCCGACGCGCTCCCACCCGCGACGCACTTCCACCGCATCGACGTGCCGGACGGCCCGCGGTTCCTTCGGCCATGGCGCTTCGGGGCCGCGTGCGAGAAGGCACTGCGCGCCGCGCACCACGACGTGAGCATCGGCTTCGACAAGACGTGGGGCCAAGACGTACTCTACCCGCAGGGTGGGTTGCACGCCGCCAGTGCCGCGCACAACCTCTTGAAGTTCCCCGACACACTCTCGCGCACCGTGGGAGCGATCGGCAAGTGGCTCGACCCGGCCGCGTGGTCGTTCGCGCGGCTCGAACGCAAACAGTACCTCAGTGCGAATCGCCCACTCGTCATCGTGAATAGCTTCATGGTGCGCCGGCACTTTGAAGAGTACTATGGCGTGCCCCCCGAAGCAGTTCGCGTGGTGCGAAGCGCGATCGACCCAGACCGGTTTGCGGCAGACGACCGCCTGAAGCGGCGCCATGAGGAACGCGGCCGGTGGATGGTGTCCCCAGAAGAAACCGTTGGACTGTTCGTCGCGATGAACTACCGACTCAAGGGATTGTCCCCACTGCTGAACGCGCTGAAACTGGTGCCACGCGACAAGCCATTCCGCCTCGTCGTGGTCGGGCACCCGAAGTTCGGGCGGTATCTGCGAGCAGCGCAACAACTCGGTGTGGCGGACCGCGTCGTGTTCCTCGGTCACCGCGACGACCCGAAGAACTGCTACTTCGGCGCGGACTTCCTCGTTCACCCGACCTTCTACGATCCGTGTTCGTTGGTCGCGCTGGAGGCGCTAGCGTGCGGGCTACCGGTGGTCACGTCGCGCTACAACGGCGCAAGCGAGTTGCTCACACCGCCTACTGACGGAGCGGTGATCGACAGTCCGCACGAAGCGCCGGCGCTGGCAGCCGCGATGCACCGGTTCACGAACGGGAGCTACCGCGCGGAGGCGTCGAGTGCCGCCCGGCAGACCGGCACAAAGTGGACCTTCGAGCACCACTACCAGGCGCTGCTTGACGTGTTCAGCGAAGTGCGGAAGACGAAGATGGCGGCGTAACAACCCACTGCAATCCCGGCGTTGCCAGGGTGTTCGAATCGCGCCCCGGGCATTGCCCCGTGTCGTCCGCGTCGTTCACCGGTGTCGCGACCCCGGACGTTGCTCGGGGCTGAGGAATGTCACCCCTTCAGGGTGAATGCAGGCTGTAAGCCTGCGATTCCTGAGCCCCGGGCAACGCACGGGTCACGCGGCGCGATACAATTCCCCCATGCCAACCAACACCATCGCTCCGGCTGACATGCCATTCGAAGCCGCTGCGTTCGCGGCGAGGGCGCACCAACACCAGAAACGCAAGGACAACCAGACTCCCTACGTGAGCCATGTGTTCCGCGTGTGCCTCGTGGTGCGCCACACGTTCGGCTTCGACGACCCGCGGATGCTCGCGGCGGCGCTGCTCCACGACACCATCGAGGACACCGCGACCGACTGTGACGACATCATCGAGCGGTTCGGCTCAGAAGTGGCGACATGGGTCGCGACGCTCACGAAGGACATGCGCCTGCCGCACGACACGCGCGAGGACGCTTACGCAAAGGGACTTGCCGCAGCCGACTGGCAGGTGAAGGCGCTGAAGCTCGCGGACCTCTACGACAACCTCGGCGACTGTCAACACTTCTCACCCGAGGGGCGTCGCAAGACCGTAAACAAGACCCACCTCTATCTCGACGCGATTCGCCAGAGTTTACCGGAGAACGTGAAGCCCGCACTCGCGCTCGTGGAGCAGCGGCTCGCGGAACTCGAAGCCGGTCTAACGTCGTGATATTCTCGCTCGTGTCACGGGATTGCTTCTTTGGAGAAGCGTCGCGAACCGGAATAATGTCGGTGTGACCCGGCTATGCCGATTCGCAGGAGACTCACCGATGTTCCTTCGCTGCTTGATCCCCACCGCGCTCGCGGTGGTCGTTGGCCTAACGTTCGAGCCGCCACTGGTGATCGCATGTCCTGGGTGTGGCCCGCCCTCTGGTCAGACGCTCACCAACGAAGTCGCGCAGGCGGACTTCATCCTCTACGGCACGCTCACGAACGCAAAACCTGACCCGAAAGATCCTGGGTCCTCGAAGGGCACCACCGACATGGCGATCGATGCCATCGTGAAGTCGCACGCGCTGGTGAAGGACAAGAAGGTGTTCACCATCCCGCGGTTCGTGCCGCCGGACCCGAAGCCGTACAAGTACATGGTGTTCTTCAACGTCGTCAACGGTGACATCGACCCGTACCGCGGCGTGGTCGTGAGCACCGAGAGCAAACTGCCGGTGTACGTAAAAGGCGCGCTCGAAGTGAAATCAAAGGACACACCGACGCGGCTCCGGTACTTCTTCGACTACCTCGAATCGAACGAACTCGAAATCAGCGCTGACGCGTACAACGAGTTCGCGGTCGCGGAGTACAAGGAGGTGTCGGAACTCGCGCCGAAGCTACCGGCCGACACGCTGATGAAGTGGATGAAAGACCCGAACACGCGAGCCTCGCGGCTCGGGCTTTATGGCCTCCTGATCGGCCACTCCGGTAAGCCCGAATACGCGAAGGAACTGCACAAACTGATGGACGCCCCGGACGGCAAGTTCAGCAGCGGGCTGGACGGGATGCTGATGGGCTACGTCCTCTTGGACAAGAAGGCTGGGTACGATTACCTGTTGAAACTGGTCGCGGACCCGGAGAAAGAGTTCCTGGTGAAGCACTCTGGCTTGAAAACACTGCGGTTCTTCTGGGAATATCGCACGGACGTGCTGAGCAAGCGACAGGTTCTCGACGGAATGGCCGCGCTGATGGCGCACGCGGACCTCGCCGATATGCCGATCGACGACTTGCGCAAGTGGAAGGCGTGGGAAATGACCGGCACCGTACTGAAGTACGCGGACAAGGAATCGCACAACACGCTACCGATCAACAACCGGTCGGTCCTGAAGTTCGCGCTCGCGGCAAGTTGGGCCGACCCGAAGAACGTTCAGGCTGCTGACCACGTCGCGAAGATTCGGAAGGCGAACCCGGATCGGGTGAAATTGGTCGAGGAGTTGCTGAAGGACGAAATCAAGGTGGTGCCGAAATCGCCGGAACCGCCGAAGGCTCCGAAGTGAGGTCCGAACCGTCCCTACGGGGCGCACAGTGGCAGTTGGCCATAACGAAGCCCCAAAGCCCCGCGACCGCGATCGCGGGGCTTTTTCGCCAACCACCTTTCCCCTTGAGTTTTCGACCTCCCACTTCCGCGAGACTCCTCTTCCCTCTCCCGACAAGATCGGTGTATCACATCGCTGCCACGACCAAGGGATACACATGCTCCGCTTCGCCGCCGTTGTTGCCGTTCTTGTGCTGAGTGTTCCGCCCGCGCCGGCGTGTACCTTCTGCGGCGACAACGTCCGCACGCGCCCGACCATGCGGATGCAATACGCGCAGGCAAAGGCCGTCCTGCACGGCCAACTCAAGAACCCGCGATTCGACCCGAAGACCGACGAAGGCTTCACCGATCTGAGTATCGGCGGCACACTGAAGGATGATCCGGCTCGCGGCAACCAGAACGTCCTGGTCATTCGCGCGTACCTGCCGGTCATCGGGGACACACCGCCCGATTACATCGCGTTCTGCAGCGTCGCGGACGGGAAACTCAGTTACACCAGCGGCGTGCCCGCGACCGCGGCCGTGGTGGAATATCTCAAGGGCGCTGCGAAGCTCGCGGACAACGATCCGACCGTGCGGCTCGCGTACTTCTTCAAGCACCTCGGCTCCGCGAACGCGGTCGTCGCGGCAGATGCGTTCGTGGAGTTCGCGCGCGCCAGCGATGCCGACATCGCGAAGGCCGCGAAGCAATTCGACCCAGGTGCCCTCCAGAAACTGATCGCGGACGAGAGTACGCCGTCAGAACGCTTGGGCGTGTTCGCCTACCTGCTCGGTGTAAGTGGCGGCGCGACCGACGCGACGTTCCTCGAAAAACTCCTGAAGCAGTCGCCACTGTCCGAGCGCGTCCGCGACTCCTTCGGCGGATTGCTCGCGGGTTACGTTCTGCTCGACAGCAAGAACGGCTGGGCGTTGAGCGTTACCATCCTCGTGGACACTCAGCAGCCGTACTCGGTGCGCCTGTCGAGCCTGAACACAGTGCGGTTCCTTCAGGCAACGCGCGGCGCCGACTGCAAAGCCGAAGTGCTGAAGTGCTGCGCCGCGCTGCTACCCGACGGCGACTTCGCGGACCAGGCGGTCGAAGACCTGCGGCGGTGGGGTTGGTGGAACTTGAGCGCGGATGTGTTCGCGCAGTTCGCGAAGCCCACACACGCGGCCCCGATCGTCCGTCGCGGCATCGTTCGCTATGCTCTCAGTTGTCCCAACGACGACGCGAAAAAGTTCGTCGCAGCGGTGCGCCAAAGCGATCCCAAGCTCGTCGCTAGCGTCGAAGAGATGCTGAAGTTGTTCGATTCAGTTCCTAAACAGTGACGAGTACGTTTAGCCGCGACCCGGAGTCCGCGGAGGGGTGCGCGCCACTTCAGCGCGATTGGACGCTTGGCAATGTGTCGCTGGCGCTTAACAGGGTGCCGCCTGCACAATTCAATGCGCCAGAACACGCCGACGTGGCGTGATCCCCTCCGCGGACTCCGTGTCGGAGCTAAACGTTCATCTGGTTTCGTTTTCGTACCATTAGCTTCATGCTGAACCTTCCCAAAACGCAGTTCGATGTCACTGCCGAAGCACTTGCGAGCGTGCAAGCCGACTGGCTCGCGGTCGGTGTGTGGCTCGATCAGCCGTACTCCGGCCCGGCGGCCGAACTGCTCGCAAAGTTGCGCGAGAGCGGCGACTTCGGCGCGAAACACCTCGAACTCGCCCCGATCCTAAACCCGACCGGCGTCGCGGCAAAGCGGCTGCTGTTCGTGGGCTTGGGCTACCGCGCCGACGCCAAACGCGCGATGCTCCACGACGCGGCGGCGGCGGCGGCGCGCCACATCACCGGGAAGAAGACGGGTACGGTCGCGTTCGCGGTGCCGGTACCGGAGTTCACGCTCGCGGTCGGTGTGGGGCTGGCGCAAGGGTGTCAGGGGCCAGGCATCCGCAAGACCACACCGACGCGGTTCGCGCCTGAGCGGTTCGTCCTTGTCGGCGGAAGCGAAACCGAACTGCCGCGAGTGCGGGCCGAATCGCGCGCGCTGTGGCTGGCGCGCGAACTCGTGAACGCGCCGCCTCGCGAACTCTACCCGGAAACGTTTGCAGTCATGGCTTCGGACACCGGCCGCTCAACCGGCTTTAAAGTGGAAGTGTGGGACGAGTCGCGAATCGCTGCCGAGCACATGGGGGCACTTCTCGGCGTGGCGCAAGGTTCGCTTCGCCCCGCGCGATTCGCAATCCTCCGTTACACCGGCAAACCTGGCGCACCGGTTCTGGGGTTGATCGGAAAGGGCGTCACGTTCGACAGCGGCGGGTTGTCGCTCAAGCCGACCGACGGCATGGTGGACATGAAGTGCGACATGGCCGGCGCCGCGGCGGTACTCGCGGGCGTGCAGGCCATTGCCGAGATGAAGTTGCCCGTGAACGTGTTAGGCGTACTCGCGCTCGTCGAGAACATGCCGAGCGGCAACGCGCTGAAGCTCGGCGACGTGCTGACCGCGCGCAACGGCAAGACCATCGAAGTGCTGAACACCGACGCCGAAGGCCGGCTCATCCTCGCGGACGCACTGTGCTTCGCGGTGGAGCAAACGAAGTTCCTGGTGGACTTCGCCACGCTCACCGGCGCGTGTCTTGTCGCGCTCGGCACCGAAACATCGGGCCTTATGACAAACAACGACGAATGGGGCGAGCAAATCCTCGCGGCGGTGTCGCGGGCGGGCGAGCGGGCCTGGAAGTTGCCGATGGATTCGAGTTACGACGCGCTGATCAAGAGCAAGGTCGCGGACATGCGGAACACCGGTGGCGGGCGCTGGGGTGGTGCCATCGCGGGCGGGAAGTTTTTGGAGCAGTTCGTCGGCGACGCGAAATGGGTTCACCTGGACATCGCCGGTCCCGCGTTCGCGGAGGGCGAGTCCGCGGCGCTCGACGCCGGCGGCACCGGTTGCATGGTGCGTGCGATTGTCGAGATGGCCAAGGGGTTCGCAGCAGGTTGAAGGGTTGCACGTAGCCGCGAGCCGGAGGCGAGCGTCGCCCGGTGTGGCGCTCGCCTCCGGCACGCGGCAAACGGGTTCAGATTACTTCGGCGCCGTCGGCGCGCCAGCCAATGTCAACTCCACACGATACAGGCTCTTGCCCGCGGTGATGTAGAGCGTCTTCTTATCCTTCCCCGCGAAGCAGCAGTTGTTCGGGTCTTCCGGTGTCGGCAGGAACGCGAGTTGCTTTCCTTCCGCGCTAAAGAAGTAGACGCCAGCGGCCTTCGCCTTACCTGCCGTCGCGACGATGGTGCCGGCGGCGCTTACGGTCATGCCGTCGATGCCGCGTTCCTTGCCGAAGTCGTGCAACACCTTCCGCTCGCCGACGGTACCGTTTTCCTTCAGCGGGTACGCGACCAGCGCGCGCGCACCTTTCGGGTCGCTCACGAAGTCGGAAACATAGAGGGTCCTGCCGTCAGGCGAGATCACCAAGCCGTTCGGCCGCATCACGTCCTTGATGATTCGCGTCACGGTGCCGTCCGCGTCGATACGGTAAACGGACTCGTGGTCGAGTTCACGTTTCTCATCGCCGGTGTAGCGCGGATCACTGAAGTAGATCCGGCCCTTGCTGTCGAGCGTGAGGTCGTTCGGCGAGTTGAACTTCTTCCCTTCGAACTTGTCCGCGAGCGCCTTCACGATGCCGTCTTTCTCCGAGATGGAGACACGCCGCCCGCCGCCGGTATTGGCGCCTTCGCACGCGATCAACCTTCCTTTGGCGTCGAACTTTAAGCCGTTGCTGCGCCCGCTTGGATCGCGATACACCGCGGTCTTCCCGGTTTTGGGGTCGAACTTCATGATCCGATCGCCGATGTCGGAGAAGTAGACGCACCCGTCCGGCCCTTCGGCCGGGCCTTCGGTGAACGCGCCTTCGCCCCAGACCTTTTCGACCTTCGACCCTGGTGCGACGAACGACTTCTCTTCGGCACCAGGCATCATCAGCGCAAACAGCATGAGGAACATGTCGAAAACCTCCAAGCCGACGCGCTGCGTCGGCGCGATGTCACTTCTTCTTGGGGAACTGCCAGTTCTCGTCGAACAGTCCAGCGGCAACGACTTCGTAGGCGGCGGGGTCTTTGTCGGTGGGCGTCGGCTTGATGACGGCCCAGTCGCCGAGTCGCGGGTAGAGCAAAGCGTTGGTGCCTTTCAGGTCCGCTTCCTTGAACGTGTGCCCGCTGTTGATGACGACGTAGCGGCCGTTCAGTGAGGTCGGGTAGATAAGCACGGGCGCGTGCGTCTTCGGGTCGTATTTGACCCCGTTCACGACGAGTTCGTCTTTCGTCCACGTAATCGGCAGTTTGGGGAGTATCTTTTCGATGAGCGGGTTGCTTTGCGGGTTACCGAAGAGAATGAGGTTGCGGAGTTGGTCGGGATTGATTTCGTCCGGCTTGGCGGTTGGCAACGTCCCGCGGAAATATCGGTCCCACACGGCGGCGAACTGCTTGATCGCCGCAGCCGGGTAGCCGGTGTCGCTGGTCGGGCCGACCACAACGAAGCCGCTCGTGAATGCGTCATCAATCGGCCCCTGGATTCGGTTCCGCTTGCGAAATTCCTTGTTGCGCTGAGCGGTCAGTACGGGGTCACGACCGTTGATCCATTTCCCATCGACCTTCTCAAATATCGCGTTGTACACTTTGGGATCAGTCACCTTCTGCCCGTCGATCGAGAAGACGCATTGCTCGTCCGCCGCGTTACGCAAACACAGCAAAACTAATCGGCGGACGTTCGATGTTTTCACCTCGAACGTTTGGTCTTTACGGATCGCATCGATCGTGGCCTTCTCGTACATCGAGTCGAGTTCATCGACACCAACCCAGTCGCACCAGGCATATCGCGGCGTGTAGGTCACGAACCGGATGCGCTCGGGGGAGTTACCACGAACGGGGTCGGCGTACTTGCGGTACTCGGACTCCGCTTTGTCTTGCCACTCCTTCGGCATCGCATGAGCCAACCCCGGTGCGATGAGGTGCGTGAATTTCACTGGCTCCTTGAAGTTCTTCAGTAAGGCTTCGATGTTGTCGGCTGCTTTCTTCTGCGCGTCGATTTCACCAGAGTAAGCAACCACCGGCACGTTGAAGGCGTTCTCCGCGTAGTCGATCGCGTCGTAGATGCGGAGGCACTTCTCCTGGTAGTCGGGAAGTTGCTTCGGGAGCGTCGCAATGTAGCCGTGCGTGGTAGTGAACCCGGCTCCCGGTCCGATCACGGAGAAGCGAGACGGGTGGTGCAGGCCAAGGTGCCAGGTGCCTGCTCCGCCCATCGAGAACCCGCGCAAGACAACCCGTCCAGCGTCCAGCGGTTCCTTCCCAGAAAAGACGTAGTTGGTGCCTTTCCTTCCGATGCTTCCCGCGAAGTTATGTTGCGCTTCCCAAACGTCTTCTTCCCCGGCCCAACGATAGGCATTGTTCCCGCGGCCGTACACTTCGAGTTGCACGTAGCCCAAATCCTTTGGTGCGGTGCCCTGATGTGTGGCGATGAACTTCGCTTCCGTGAGCGCCCCGTCGCGGCCGTGCAGTACGATGTCGAGTCGCCATTTCTTCGCGGGGTCTTTACCGTAATCGGCCGGTAGCAGTACTGCGTACGGTTGAATCGAACCGTCCACGTTCGAGCGGTACGCACGCACCACCCACTTGCCTGGTGCGTCGCGCCACACGGGCTTGCCGCCCTCTGCTTGCTTTGCGCGGGCGAGCCCCTGGTCGAGCGTCGCGAGCGCCCACTTCACGCTCGCCGCAGCGAGCCATTCCTCGAAACGCACGATGTTCTCAGCCGCCTTCAGGTAGATTTCAACTTCGACGAACACGTCGTCGGGGAGTTTCTTCGCCTTCAGTGCCGCGACCGCCTTGCGGAGTTCTTCCGTCTTGTCCGCGATGATCTTCTTGGTCGCGTCGTCCGGGATGAACGTTTTCGGGTCCGCTTTCGGTTGCGCCTTTTTCTTGTCGTCTTTCTTCTCTTGCGCGGTCGTGATGTTCGGTTGCGACACCACGAGCGTGGTGGCGACACTGGCGAACAGTCCGAGAGCTACGAGCAAACGCATGGCGGGAATCTCCTGGCGGGGAACAGCACGGTATCCGCTCGCGTCGGCTTTCGCAACGATGTAACGAAATCACCCACCGGACGCCGTTCCGCATACAATCGGAGTGCGAGACGGGCCTCTTCGGGGGCGCGGCGAGGGGCCGTGACATTCCCAAAGGCACGCACGCGGAGGTCAACCAATGATTTCGGTCAAAGTGGTGGTGTTGTGCTTCGTTGTGTTCGGCATGGTCGCCGGTAGCGCCCGCGCCGCGAACCCGGTGGTCGTGGTCGAGACGAACCACGGGAGCATCAAGATCGAGCTTTTCGAGGACAAGGCTCCGGTCACCGTAAAGAACTTCCTCACGTACGTCGAGGACAAGCACTTCGACGGCACCATCTTCCACCGGGTTATCAGCGACTTCATGATCCAGGGCGGCGGGTTCGAGCCGGGCATGAAAGAGAAGAAGGCCCGCGACCCGATCAAGAACGAATCGAGCAACGGGCTGTCGAACCTCAAGGGTACGCTCGCGATGGCCCGCACCAACGAACCGAACAGCGCCAGCGCCCAGTGGTACATCAACCTGAAGGACAACACGTTCCTCGACAAGGCGAAAGCCCGCGATAGCGTCGGCTACTGCGTCTTCGGCCGCGTCATCGGCGGCATGGATGTGGTGGAGAAGATCAAGGTCGTGGAAACCGACACCGTGAAAGGCCACGAGAACGTCCCGACGAAAGACGTGGTCATCAAGTCGGTGAAGGTCGTGAAGGAAGAGAAGAAATAGCGGAGAACGGTAAACGGTAACAGCGAAGACAGGCACCATGCCCGTCTTCGCTGTTACCGTTTACATTTTACATTACTCTGCTTATTCGGCGGCTTCCAACTCCGCGGTCATCGACCCCTTGCAGCGCGGGATGCGCGGGTCGGCACCGTAGGCGTGGATCTGGTCGCGCTTCAACTCGGCGCGCTCCAGGCTAGTGGTGCAGACGACCGCGCGGCCCTTCGTGTCCACGATCTTCGCGAGCTGATAGCCCTTCTCGACCGGGTGGCCGAACAGTGCCTTCAGCATCTCGATGACGTACTCGTAAGTGTGGTCGTCATCGTTGAGCAGGATGACGTGGTACGGCGGCTGCCGTTTGGTGCGCTGTTCGGTCTCGACTTCAGTGTCGGGGAGAGTGGCCGGTCCGGGCATCTCGCGGGTCTCCGAAACCCAGGGGGGCTGTTCCTATTGTCACCGATCCCAGCGCGGGGTCAACCCTGGACAGTGTTTGGAGAGGTTCTTGCGCATTGTGGGCGTGTCGAGAATCGTAGGTGGTGCGGGTCGGGAAATCGTGTTACCCCGTCTACTTGGCGTTCAGGCGATGGACAGTGAGCAGTGAGCATGTATTGGTTTCTGCTAGTATCCCGGTGTTTGTTAGAGCGTCTTCCTGATGTGGGCAGTGAGCAGTGAGTGTGTATTGGTTTTAGCCCCGAAGAGGCTGAAACCAATACACGCCCTCCTTCCTCCACGGAGAGTCACACCCGCATCCGTTGCGCGCCGGAGACGGTGATCTTGCTGGGACTGGTGTGCGGGCCGGTGCCGGGTTCGAGGCGCCCAAACGTGACGACGGCGATGTCGTCGAACTGCGCGCGGCCGTTGGCGTGCTTACGAACGGCGTTGACCAAACGCTCGCCGAGGCACTTGGGGGTCTGCGCGTCGGCGTTCTCGGCGGAGTCGCGCGGGGCCAGACACCGGTCCACGGTCTCGTCGCCGAACATCGCACCGGCCGGGTTCATCGCGTCGGTCACACCGTCGGTGAACACAATAATCGCGTCGCCGATCTGAAGTGAGACTGTGACCTGCTCGAACACCTGACCGGGCCAGGTTCCGATGGGCGTCCCGACGTCGCTCAATGGCATGGCGTCCACCAGTTCGGCGGTGGCCGCACGGTACCACTTGGGACTCATGTGGCCGGCGTTCACGATGCGGAGCGTGTGTTCGATCGGGTCGAGGACCATGACCGCAAGGGTCACGAACCGGTCGCCCATCGCGCCATTGCTCATCTGGTCGTTGAGCATACTGACCGCTTGCGCGAGGTCCGGGTTGGTGAGAAGGCAGAACCGAACCTCGGAACTGAGTTTCGCAACCAGCAGCGCCGCCGAAACGCCCTTGCCCGCCACGTCGCCGAGCACGATGGCCACGCGCCCGTCGCGCAGCGGGACGAAGTCGTAGTAGTCGCCACCAACCGTCTGGGCCGGGGAATAGTGCGAGTAGAACTCGTATTCGTTCACCTCGGGGAGCGTCTGCGGGAGGAACCCGAGTTGCACCTTGCGGGCCAGTTCAATTTCCTTCGCCTCCTTTTCGCGCTCGAGCATCTGGGCCAGCATCCGCGACTTCTCGATCGAGATGCCCGCGAGGTTGGCGACGGTGGTGAGCAGGTTCAGGTCGTCGAGGCTGAACTTCTTGGTGCGGTCCTGGGTGTCGAGTTGGAGCGCACCGATGGCCCGCCCGTCGGCGGTCGCCAGCGGCACGCACATAACGGACCTGATCTTGAACTCAGCGATCGAAGCCGCCGGACCCAAACTGGCGTCGCCCGACGCGTCCTCGCTGAGGTAGGAGTGCATCGAGTCGATGGTTTTCTTCACGATGGTCTTGCTGAACCGCGTGTCTTCCATGGTGGCGCGACGGCTCTTGACCACCTTGGGCATGGCACGGCCGTTCTCGTCGAGCATCAGGACGAAGCACCGGTCGGCCTGCTTGAACACTCCGAACAGAGTGTCCGCGATCTGCGCCAGCAGCGGGTCGAGTTCGAGCGTGCGGGATAGGTTCGTGCTGATCTCGAGTAGCGCCCGGAGCCGGTCCGAGGGGGCGATCTCCAGGAAGCTCTGCGCGCTGCCTTTACCCTGGGCCGCCTCGATCGTGGTCTGCCCGCTCTCTTCTTCTTCTTCGTCGCGCCGGCCCTTGGACAGCCAGTCCGGGAGCGGTTGCGGCTTGACCGCGCGCTCGTCCTGGTACCTGAACAGGAAGTCGCAAATTTTGATCCGGTCGTCCGGCTTGAGCGCCTGCCGGGTCGGATGTACGACCTGCTTGCTGTTCACGTACGTGTGGTTCCGGCTGTTCAGGTCTTCGATGTAGAACTGGCCATTGGTGGACGCGATCTGCGCGTGTTTACGACTGACCGTGTGGTGCGGGATGACGATCTGGCACTCCTTCTCGTCGCGCCCGATGACCATCATGTCCCCGTTCAGGGGGATGTTCTTGTTCGGTGCGGCGCCCTCGGGAGCCTTCAGCAGAATGAGTGACGGCATGGACGGCGCCCGCAGCGTGAAGGACGACACGAAGATTGGTGCGACTTGGACAAATCAAGATAGATGATACCACCGCGCCCCGACGTTCGCAAGCAACCGGCTCGGGGAGGCGCTGAGGCGCTGGCGATTGCGCGTCTCGGGAACCCTAGGAATTGCAGGGTGCGAGGAGGGTGGTCAAAAATCTTACCCCAAACATGCTAAGGTTTTTGGGGCATTTCGGGAGCGGAACAGTTCACATCACGGATTTTTACCCAACGTCTCCAGAACACGGGAACCGCTGCGAGTGTACTCGATCGCCTTGAAATCACTTGTGTTTCGAGTGTCAGTCGTCCGGGCGAATAAATATGGGTCGTCTGTATACTACGTGTGATCGCCTTGTTTTCCAAACTGCGCAAGCCCCTCCTCGGCTCGCCCGTACGCGCGATTCGTGTTCAAGATACAATACGCTCAACACGGGGTGCGCCGGGCAGCATCCGGGTAATTATTCGGGGAATCCACATGGCCAGAAAGAAACGTCAGCGCCGGAAGGAAGCGGGGCCCAAAGTGGTGGGCCTCGGTCTGGACGGCGAGGACGGTCACACCCGCGTAACCCGCACCGAGGAAACGGTTCTCGTAGGCGGTTCCGCAGAGACGCATGAACGCATGCAAGAGACCGCGATTCGGTTCAGTGAGAATCTGGAGAAACGGGGAAAGACGGTTCAGGAAGCGTCAGTCCTCGAGGTGATCGATCTGCTCCGGGACGCGATCGAAAAAACCGGGTGACCCGCGGCGAACACCAATTCTGAAACCCCTCGTTGCGTTCGCGGGTACGTCTTGGTCAGAGGGCAGGCCGTGTCCGCCGACGCCGCGCTCGTGAAACGGTGCCTGACCGGTTGCCCGGTCGCGTCGCGCGAACTCGTCGAACGGTTTTCGTCCGATGTGATCGCGGTGTGCCGACGGTTGCTCGGCAACGTACACGACGCCGAAGACGTGGCACAGGAAGTGTTCATCCGCGTGTTCCGCAGTCTGACGCGCTGGGACGGCGAGCGCCCGCTGCGCCCGTGGGTGTTAGGTATCGCGGTGAACCGCTGTCGCACAGCGCTCGGCAATCGCGCGAAGGCGCCGACCATTGCGGACTACCTCGACGACTCGCCCGACCGCAAACCGGCCGACGATTCGGCGGAACTCGTTCGCGAAATCCGCGCTGCGGTAGACGCCCTCCGCGCCGAGTACCGCGAAGTGTTCGTTCTATTCCACGAACAGGGACACCCCTACGAAGAGATCGCAGAAGCCGTGGACCGACCGGTCGGCACTGTGAAGACGTGGTTGCACCGTGCTCGGCTCGAAATACTGGACCGGTTGCGGAGTCGTGGGTTGGTGCCCGACGAAGATGTGCCAAAAACACCCAAAAGCCCAGGGTGAGCGAGATGTTGGAAACACACGAATCCTTCGACGAACGAGCCTCGCCGGAGTGCCGCGCAGTAGTTGCGAGCATCCAGCGTCTTCTCGACGGCGACGCTTCGACTGACACGCGCGACGCGAAACCGCACCTCGGCGAGTGTTCGTCGTGCCGCGAGCGCGTTCAAGCGGTCCGAGTGCTGCTCTCCGTACTCGCGAACCCCGAACCGGTCACGGTGCCCGCGGGCTTCGCGGATCGCGTTGTGAAGGCGATGTGGGAAGACCGGCACACCCGCACCCGGCGCGGCGTCTACAAGGCGACCGCGTGGTTCGCGCTCGCCGCCGCAGTTCTGGTCGGGGTGGTCGCTATATTCGGTGGGTCGAAGCCCGTGCCGGCGGACGAAATCGCGAAGCAACCGGAAGTCGCACCGGAATCGCGCGCAAAGACGTTGCAACCGGCCCCGGAGCCTCGCCCGATCAACATTGGGGACGCGTTCGCGAAGGCGGAACAGGCGCTCCGCGACGCGCCGAAGCCGCTGACGGATTCCGTGGCTGCCGCGCCGAAGTTGCTCGACGCGCTGACCGCCGCGTTCACGAAACCGGCCGCTCCGATGCCGATGGGCGACATGCTCGAACCGGCCCGCAAGTCGATCGCGGAACTGCCGGACGCGGCGCGTACCAGCCTCGAACCGGTCACCGGCACCGCACAGAAAGCGTTCGACCGTCTGTTGCGCGACGTTGCATCCGTGAAGCCGAAGTCTTGAGGGTGCTCCGCTCTCTCCGAGAGTGGTTCGATAGACCCGATTGAGCAAAGGAACCGTCGCAGTCGCGTAGCACCGCTCTCGGAGCGAGCGGACCACCCTGAAGACCCTACCATGCTCGTTCGCTCCGCCCTCGTCGTCGCGGTTCTCCTCGGCCTCGGTGCCCCGGCTCTCGCTGCTCCGCCGACACCGCGCGACGAAGCGCTGCGCCTCGCACCTGACGATTTCGCGATTGTGTTGGTCGTGCAAAACCTTCGCGACCACGCGAAAGACGTGAGCGAATCGCCGTTCGCGGCGTGGTTCCCGGGTTCCGCGCTCGGCAAGCAGTTACTCAACTCGCAAGCGTTCAAGCAGTTCACCGACGGCGCGACCCCCATTCTCGGCGCGCTCGGCCTCTCGCCCACGGATCTGCTTCACAACATCATCGGCGACGCAGCGGTGTTCGCGTACGCACCCGCGCCAGCTAATGACCCGAAGGGCGAACGTTCTGTAATCCTCATTCGCCCGCGGAACCCAGACACGCTCGCGAAGGTCGTCGGTACGCTCAACGACATTCAGACGAAGTCGAAGGAACTCAAGTCGTTGGGAGAGCGAAAGCACGCTGGCGCGGTGTACTTCGAGCGAGTGAAGCCCGAAGGCCCGTCCGACTTCTACTGCTTCCGCGACGGCGTGTTCGCGTTCTCGCAGTCCGAAGCCGACATCAAGGCGGTCATAGACCGCGACGAGGCCGCGAAGGACAAGGTGCCGGTTCTGGTCGAGCGCATGACGAAACTCGGGGTGGCGGATGCCGCCGCGGTTCTGCTCGTGAACCCGCGCCCGCTCGACGCGGAACTCGCGGCGAAGTTGAAGAACGCGAAGCCCAACGAGAAGGCGTTCCTCACGAAGTTCGCGGAGGTGTGGGCCGCGACCGATGCCGCGGCGGTTTACCTCTCTGTTGGGAAAGATGCCGAACTCGGCGTGTCGCTGCACTTCGCGCCGGGAAAGTTGCCCGCGACCGCGAAGACGTGGCTCGTCGGCGAACGAACCCCCTCGGCGCTGTGGGGCAACGTTCCCGATGACGCGTTGCTCGCGGTCGCGGGCCGCGTGAAGGCGAACGACATCATCGACGCGCTGACGGCGCTGGCCCCGATGGAGGGCAATACTGGCGTTCGCGAGACGCTGGAGCAAACGCTCGGCCCGATCGTCGGAAAGGACAAACTTCCGCTCGTGCTGGACGCGATCGGGCCGGACTGGGCGCTGTGGGTCACGCCGCCCGCGAAAGGCGCGACGCTCCCGGTGGTGGTCGCCGCGGTGAAGGTGCAAACCGACGGCCCGAACGGCGCGGAAGCCTCGAAGGCGCTGGTGCAGGCGCTGGAGTACGGCTTCCAGGTGGCGCGCATCGCGTACAACGTGAAGCACAAGGATCAGATCGAACTGAAGGAAGAGAAAGACGGCGACGCGGTAATCAAGTCGCTCGTGGGCGACGGGTTACCGGGCGGATACCGCCCGTGCTTCGCGTTGAAGGGCGGCTACTTACTCATTTCGACTTCGCCGGACGCGATCAAGTCATTCAAGGCGCCGACCGGTGACGTGAAACCGGGCGGCGACGTGCCGCTCGCGCGCTTCAACGCGATCTCCGCTCGCACCTATCTGACGACGCACGCCGGCGAACTCGCGAAACTCCTCGGCACCGCCGGTGTGGGCGACGAGAAGTCCCTGACCGAGCAACTCGGAATGCTGACGCTGGTGTTGGAACCTATCGAGAAGGTGGAACTGCTGACCCGCGGCGACGCGAACGGGTTGAAGCTGATGCTTCGCGTGAAGACCGTGAAGCCGCTGAAAAAGTGACAACGCGCTCGCGGTGCCAAAGACATCTGCGTGACGCCGTTGGGAAGTGGCCTTCCGCTTTCAGCCCGCGGAGCGGGCTCAAACCAGTCAAGCGCGGGATTCCAGAGGCGGAGCGCCCTACGGGCGCGGAACCGGGATCGGGAGCATGTTGTCGAACACCGAGGGCGTGTTCGTGATCGGTTGCGCCCCGACTTGATCCTTACTCGCGTTCACCTTGAACGACGTGAGCAACTTCTTGGTCGCGACCAGCGCGGGGTCGTCCGGGCCGTCGAACTGGCCCACCGTGACCAAACTCGCGTTGCGCGTGTGCAGCACGAACGCTTCCAGGTTCAGGGACTGACCGCCGCGCCCGTCCGCACCCACCGGCCCCTTCAACTGGCGCAGCGCCTTCGCCAGCGACTCGGCCTGCTCCGCACCCGCTGCGAGCGCGTTGCCGCCACTCTGCCCGAACCCGATCTTCCGCATCAGGCTTGTGTCCGAATCCTTGTTCACGAGTTCCACTGGCGCAGTGAACGACTTCACCGCCAGCGTCCACCCCTTCGTCGCTTTGAGCAGGTTGTACGGTTGCCCCTCGTTGAGCTTCACCACGAACGGATCCAGCCCCTTCTGCGCCTGCGCGGTCCGCGGGATCGAGGGGTTCGGCACCACGAACGCTGTCGCGTAAGGGTTCATTGCCGCCCTCACGACCTCCGGCTTGCCATCCGCTCCGGGTTGCACGATCGACCCCTTATCGAGAAACACCTCGTTCTTCGGGGTCGGCCACGTCTTCAACTTCGTCAGCGCCTTCGTGGCGTCGGTCTCGGTCTGGAACCCGCCCACCAGCACGCCGATCTGGTCCTTGTGGTTGTGCGTCATCACATGGAGCTTGTTGTCCGGTTGCATGAACTCCATTCCCTGAAGTTGGCTCCTCTGCCGCATCACGTCGAGCTGCGCGTAATAGGTCTGCGCCTTCTGCCGGGCCACCGCGATCTGCCGCATCTCGGCTTTGCGTTCCTCCGAGATGTACTCGAACAGAAACGCCTGTACGCGGTACTGATCGCGGATCTCGGTCGCGAGTCCTTCGGCGAGTTCGCGCGCGGTCAACCCCTTGTCGTCTTCCGCACCCTTCGAGCCTTTGGCCGGGCGCACGTAGCTCTTCACCATGATGAAGTACGGCCCGTGTTCGGGCCGGATGAGCCACGGATGATCGGCCCCGAGTGAGGTCTTGATTTCCAGGTTGGTGGGGAGCGGCACGACCTCGGGCCGCACGAGTGCGACTGGGGCCGGCTGGAGCCCGCTCGTCGGCGGAACGTAGCCACTACCGGGTGTCACGGGAGTGACCGGGTAGACCGGTTGTGGGGTGACCGGCGAGAGGCCCGGCGGCAGCGCCATCGGTGCCCGTGGCGTGGTGACCGGCGCGCGGTCCATCGGAAACTGCGCCGTCCCCGTGCCCCCCCCGAACAGCGCCAGACCGACCCCCAACAGCGCTTTCTTGCGCATGGATTTGCCTCCGTGCTTGCGTACCGATGCGGACTTTTTGGTGTGTCGCGGGGAATAGCGACGCACCAGAGAGAACGCCAGAGGAAAACGAACGGAATTGCTCAAGTGCGCGCAGATTGAAGGTTAGCGTAGGCCCCGGACGGGCCGTTTGCAAAAGCGACCTGGCCCTCCGGGACCTCCGCTAAACTTCCCTCACGGTTGCCGACCCATGCTGAAATCAACTCAACCCAAAGGCGAAGACAGCGTAGAATATGTCGGTTCCCTCTCTTGCGAGATCGCCAATGCATCGCACCCTCTCCGCTCTCCTTACACTTGGGCTGTTAACGCCACTCGCGCCGGGCCAGCCGAAGCCCGAACCCGTCGATGCCGGTGCGTCGGTCTACCAGAGGGTCGTGCGATCGACGGCCTGGGTTCATTCCGATCGCGGCGGCGGGAAGCTCGCGACCGGAAGCGGCACGCTCGTGGACAAGGGCCGGCGGCTCGTGCTCACCAACTACCACGTCGTCGGCGACGTGAAGAACGTCATCGTGTACTTCCCGGAGTTCGAGGGACGCGAAGCGAAGAAAACCATCTCGGATCGGAAGTACTACACCGACCGCGCCGGGAAGCTCGGCATCTCGGGGGAAGTGGTCGAACTCGACAAGCAAGCCGACCTCGCGCTCGTCCGCATCGCCCGCGTCCCGGACGGCGTGCCGGAACTCCCACTCGCGGCCGACAGCCCGGACCCCGGGCAGTCGGTTCATTCGATCGGCAACCCCGGCAAGAGCGGCGCGCTCTGGGTGTACACGCCCGGCAAGGTGCGCCAGGTGTACAGCAAGAAGTGGAAGGCAAAACTCGACGAGAGGACGACGGTTTCGTTTGAGGCAAAGGTGATCGAAACGGATTCGCCAACGAATCCGGGCGATAGCGGCGGGCCGCTCGTCAACGATAAAGCTGAGTTGGTCGGCGTCACTCAAGGCGGCGCGATCGACGCGCAGTCGATCAGCATCTTCGTTGATCTCTCCGAGGTGAAGCGGCTCATCAACCGGCGATCGGTGCAGGCGCTCCGCACGGAAGAGACTTCCGCACAGCCGAAAGATCCGCCGAAGAAGGATCCCGCGAAGGCGCGCGAGAAGGCGCTGGAGAGCAAGGACGAGGGCAAGTTCTTTAGCGAGGCCGCGTGGAAGCGTGTCGCGCCCGCCGCAGAGAAGTTGCTCAAGGAGAAGCACACCGACTTCCTCGTCGAAACGTACATGGTCCCACCGAAAGGCGACGTGGACAAGATCGTCGCAATGAAACCGGCCGACCGACAGAAGTTCTTCAAGGATCTCGCCGAAGCCCGGGCGAAGGAACTGAACCTCAAAGGCATTTACATATTGATCAGCAAGAAACCGGAGACGCTGCACGTCGTTTACGGTCCCGCAGCCGACTTCTCTTCCGAGGCCGGCGCGAAGATTCGGTCGGCTCTCGTCGCGAGTTTCAAGGACAGCAAGTTCGACGAGGGCTTGACAAAGGCAATCGACCTGGCGCTTGAAGCGAAGGGCTTGGGGGAGAAGAAGTGACGGTGCCTCAGGGTTTGATGTTGTGCGACGACCTGATCTTCTTCAGCCGCGTCTCGGGTACGGCTCGCGCCTCTGGCTTGACCGTGCGCATGGTCCGCACTCAAGCGGAGTTGCTCGCCGCGGTGCGGTCCGCGCCGCCGGGCGGGATTATCCTTGACGTTCACAACCCGGGCCTCGATCTTCCAACGCTGCTCGCCGATCTGAAAGCGGCGTGTGCGACGATGCCGCGCGTGACCGCTTACGGCTCGCACGTAGAAGCCGACGTGCTGCGCGCCGCGCGAGAAGCCGGGTGCGATCAGGTGATGCCGCGGAGTAAGTTCGTGAAAGATTTGGAAGAGCAGATTGGCGCGTGGTTGTCGGGGTAGGTGCCGCTTGCCCAGCGGCACCGCTGCACGCGCTGTGTTGCTCTCCGAACATGCGTGTCGGTCCAGCGAAGGTTCGCGCTGCGCCGCTCGGCAAGCGGCGCCTACCCCTGCTTCAACTCACCCTTCCTGATCAGCGCCCCCAACCCCGCGACGTGCTTGCACCGGTCCCATCGCAGGAAGCCCATACACTCGCACGACGTGTCCTCCGGCTTGCCGACGCGAACGTGATACAACTCGCCCTGCCCGAGCCGGTGGACCGCGAACCCGCGACCGCCGATGTCACACCAGATCTCGCGGAACGTATAAAACTGCCCCTTACCGTTGATGTCGAAACAGAACACGCCAACACCGTCCGCGTTCGGCGGGCACACGATGCGCACGGTCCGCGTTTTCGGCTTTGCTTCGCCCATACGCCAATTCTAAGTACCGTTACTACTGTTCGGCCCACCCTGCTCCGTTACAATTCCTGAACGCACACCCGCGGAGCAGCGTCATGCGGTTCACGAAGATGCACGGCATCGGCAACGATTATGTGTACGTCGATTGCGTGCGCCAGAAGCCGCCTAGCGACCCCGCGGTGCTCGCCATCGCGGTCAGCGACCGGCACTTCGGCATTGGCTCCGACGGCCTCATCCTGATCTGCCCCAGTGAGCGCGCCGACGCCCGCATGCGGATGTTCAACGCGGACGGATCCGAGTCCGAGATGTGCGGCAACGGGCTGCGGTGCGTCGCGAAGTTCGTTCACGATCACGGCATCGCAACCAAGGCAAAGCTCGCGATCGAAACCGGTCGCGGCGTGCTGACGGTTGCGCTCGAAGTGCAGAACGGGAAGGCGGTTCGCGTTCGCGTGAACATGGGCGAGCCGATCATCGAGAGCGCGAAGATTCCTACCACGCTCCCAGGCGACCCGCCGGTAAACGCGAAGCTCGTGGCCGATGGCGTCGCGTTCGGAGCGACGTGTGTTTCGATGGGCAACCCACACGCGGTTGTGTACGTCGGGGACGAGTACTTCCAGACCAAGTCGCGCGATCCGGTCGCTCAACTCGGCCCGCAAATCGAAAACCACGAAGCGTTCCCGCGGCGCATCAACGCGCACTTCGTAAAGGTGCATTCCCCGAACGAAGTCACGATGCGGACGTGGGAGCGCGGCAGCGGGATCACGCTCGCGTGTGGCACCGGGGCGTGTGCGGTGTGCGTCGCCGGTGTGCTGACCGGGAAGACTGCTCGCAAGCTGCTCGCGCACCTGCCCGGTGGCGACCTCGAACTGGAATGGTCCGAAGCCGATAACTGCGTGTACATGACCGGCCCGGCCACAGAAGTGTTCACCGGCGAGTGGCCGACCGCGTGAGTTCTACTCCTCCTTCGTCGACTGGTAGCGATTACGTCATCCCGGCGCGGCTGTGGTCGTGGCTCGGTTCGCGTCGCGCCCGTGCCGCGCTGATGTGGCTCATCGTCCTCGTCGTTGGCGCGTTCTTCACCCACCGCGCGCTCAGTTGGTTCGACAACTCACCGCACCTTCCCACTTCGCGCGTCCGCGCCGGCGGCAACGCCGGGCACGCGCAAATCGACTTCGGCGGGCAGTGGCTCATGGGCCGTATGCTCGTCACCGGAAACGGGCACGAACTCTACCACCGGCAGCGGCAGTGGCAGGTGCTGCGCGTCGCGTACCCCGATTCGGCCGAGTCCCCGGCGCAGCGCAGCGGGCCGTCGGTGCCGCGCCACCTGACGACCTCGACCGCATCGGACGACACCCTCAATCACGACGCCGACAACCTCATGGACTGGTTCATGGGGGGCGACAAGGAACCTGCGAAGGACTGGCGAACCGTCGGCGGAGCAACTGCCGCACCGCTCCTGCAAGCCCCGGGTGGGAACCCCTTCGTCGCGCTCTCGCTGGAAGAGCACAAACCAGTTGTCACGGAGGAGACCGTCGCGAATGTGAACAAGCCGGTCATCGGCGGACCGCTGTACCCGCCCGTTCACGCTCTCTTCTACGCCCCGCTTGGTCTCATCGAGAATCCGCAGCACGCGTACCGCGTTTTCCAGGCGTTCAGCCTGTGCATGATTCTGCTGAGCGGTCTTGGCGTGAAGGTACTCACACGTGGTCGCGTCTGGTGGTCAGTCGCGACATTGTGCCTGCTGGTATTCCCAGGCACACGGGGAGCGCTCGATCTCGGCCAGAACCCGACGCTCTCGCTGTGCATTCTCATTTGGGGTTGGGCGCTGACGAGTCGCGGATATCCGGTTGCGGGCGGGATGGTGTGGGGGTTGTTCGCGTTCAAGCCGGTGTGGGCGATGTCGTTCTTCCTCGTGCCGCTTTTGATGCGGAAGTGGCGGTTCTGCTTCTCGATGGTGCTGACCGGCGCGACCCTCGGCGCGCTCACGCTCCCGTTCGTCGGGCTGGACACATGGTTCAAGTGGCTCGAAGTCGGGAAGGAAGCGGCCGCGCTGTACAAGGTGAACGACAACTGGATTCACCTGAGCCGCGACCTGCACGGCATCCCACGGCGCGCCCTCTACGACTTCACCAAACCGCAAGCCGAGCGCGAAACTCCCCTCGGCAACGGCTTGGGCTGGGCGCTGTGGGCGGTGGTGTTCGGCGGAACGGTACTCATCTATCTGGCACGCGGCGACCGGTCACGAACCACTGGACTGAGCGCCGGGTTGCTATTCCTCGGCGCGTACCTGACGTGTTACCGGTTCATGTACTACGACGTGCTGCTCGCGTCGGTGGCTCTGGCAGTGCTGTTGGCCGACCCGCAGCGACTTGTGCGCACCGGCGCGTTCGGATTAACGCTCGGGGCGCCTGGCACCGGACCACCCATTACACGCGAACTGATCCCGCCGGATCCCCCGAAGCCGTTCGGCGCGCGGATGCTCGGTTACGTGAACTCGTTCCCGTTCACAATTCTGGTGATGTTGTTCGTGTTGGAGAATTCGTTGAGCGGGATGGCCCTGGAAGCGACGTTCGGTGTCGGCTACTACGCGACCCCCGCGACCGAATCGGGCGGCACCCCCACCGTTCCTCGCGTGAAGGGCGACACAGGCGTGAAGTACCCGCTGGACACGTTCCTGTTGCTCGCGCTTTGGGCGGGGTGCGCGGTGCGCGTACTGCGCGGCGACGAGCGCCGAGAAGAAGTTCCGTGACGCCGCGTTGTGCGGCTGTAACATTTCCGGCGCGAACCTCGCGCCCATGTCCCGCATCTTTCCTCGCGTACCCGTCCTCGGGGTGTAGTGGATGCACGCAATTCTGCAAAGGTTGCGGACCCAGTTCGATTCCTGGTGGGGACACTTTTTCAGCGGAGATGCCGATGGCCCGGGAAGTGTTCTATCGCCAGTGCCGATTAGTCAAACGCGTCGAAACGGGTGAGTTGGTGCTCGTGTCGTGGATTCCCGAACCGTATGCGACGGTGGGGCGCATCGTGAAGTTGCGTGAGAACGGCACGTGGGACGACGGTTGGGTCGTTCTCGGAGCCGGCACGACGCGGCTTCCGGCCTGCGAAGTCCCAGACTTCCACGCGCTGAGCAAGGCGCACTTGCGAGCCACCGGCGACGACGAGACCGCGTCGAAAAACTGACGCGGCCCAAACAACAACGACGCCGACCGACGGGTCGGGCGAACGCCTGCAAAGCGTTCGGTGTGGGTTCAACTCCCAACGGCGTCTTTTCTTGTTTTTGTAGGGTGGGTCGAGCCGGAAAGCCGCCTCGACCCACCCTACAAATTACTTCAGTTCGGCCCGCTTCTTGGTGATCAACGCGAGCAACTCCTTGTGCGGGTCGGCGAACTTGGCCAACCCTTCACTCATCAGCGTCTCTTCCAGTTTCTTCATGTCCACCTTCGCGTCGATGTCGGCGAGCACATCGGTCGGCGGGAGTTGATCCACCTGCTTGGTGAACATCCGTCCGGACTTCTGCACGTCCTCATTCGTCTTCGGTGGGTTGGTCTCGATGTCCGAACCCGCGAGCGCCTCGACGTACTTCCACGCGGGCGGCGTGCTGCCGTCCTTCATCTTCTTGGTGCCGGTACTCGCGAAGATCATTTCTTGATTGCGTGCCAGTCCCTTGTTGGCCCAGAAATCCTTGTTCATCTTCCAGATGCGCTTCGCGTTCACGATCCCAACCAGCCCCTGTGCGGCCGGGATGAGGTTCGGGACGTGCGTCTCGGTGTACACGTCCACGCGGCTCACGAAGATGCTGTAAACGGTCTTCACGTTCTCTTTGTCGGTGCGGCGCTGAACGGCCCGATACACCGCGTCGCGGGCCAAGATGTACTGCCGTTCGCTGAAGATGAGTGTGATGTTCACCGCGACTCCGGACGCGACCAACTCTTCAACGGCGCCGAGGCCGCCGGGCGTGGCCGGCACTTTGATCATCCGGTTCTTGTGTCCGGCCGACCACTTCTTCCCGAGCCGGATGTACTCGGCCGAGCGCTCCGCGGTGTTCCGCGTTTGCGCCTTGTCTTCGAGCAACGGGTCCAGTTCGAAGCTCACCCAGCCGTCGTCGCCCTTCGTGTCGGCCGACACACCGGTGAATACGTCTTGCGCGTTCTTGACGAGTTTGTCGGTCATCGCCCACGCGACGGCTTCGTCGTCGTGTCCGGCAGCGAAGAAAGTCTTCATGTCGGCATCGAACCGACCGGTCTTCAGCAGGTCCGAGATGATGATGGGGTTGGAGGTCGCGCCGGTGGCCCCTTGTTCGCGGTTCGACTTGATGAGGTCCGGGTCCACGGAATCGAGCCACAACTTGGTGCCGGACGCGGCCAGCGACTGAAGCGAAGTCATGTGGGTTCTCCAGAGTGCTAGGGTTGGCAGTGCAAGGAAATGATACAGGCAAAGCGTCCAGAAGTTTAGCGGTGATCCCAGCATGGCCACCGATTCTTCACCAATGCGCGATCGGTCCGGTGGGCACCGCGACGTGCGCCTGATGCGCGTCGTAGTCGGTCCAACCGTCGGGCGCGGGGCCGCCTGCGAACGGCGAAATAACGTCCTCGAACTCCGTGAGGCCCGAGAGCATCACCAGGCGCTGCTGAACTTTCTTCGGGAACCGCAGCGCCTTCGTGTACCACGTCGCGACCTTGCGGAAGTGGACGCACCCATGTTTCTCGCTGCCTTTCCATTCGACCAGTCGGCGCAAGTGGAGGCGCATGAACGCGAGACGTTCGGAATAACTGGCTCGCGGCCCGGGATCGCCCGTGCGCACCCACGAATCGAATTGCCGGAACACCCACGGGTTCGCGAGCGCGCCGCGCCCAATGGCGATGCCGTGACAGCCGGTGTCGCTGATCATGCGGGCCGCGTCCTGAATCGAGCGCACGTCGCCGTTGCCGAACACCGGGATCTTTTCGACCGCTTCGACCACGCGCCGGATGCCGTCGTGGTTCACGCCGCCGGCGAAGCCCTGTTCGCGCGTGCGCCCGTGGATCGTGACCGCCGCGACACCAACCTTCTCGAACTCTCGCGCGAAGTAGGGAGCACTCAGGTTGTCGTCGTCCCAACCGAGGCGCATCTTCACGCTGATGGGAACCTGCACGGCTTCGACGACTTGCCGCACCAGATCGACGGTCGCTCCGGTGGTGTCGCACATCATCGACGACCCGCCGCCGGTCTTGACGACTTTGCGAACCGGGCAGCCCATGTTGATGTCGATACCGTCGGCGAGTCCGCGTTCGACGAGCCACTTCGCGGCCCCGGCCATTTCGTTCGCCTTCGAGCCGAAGATTTGCACGAACAGCGGGCGCTCGGCCGGGTCGGTGGCGAGCAGGATCATCGTCTTCTGGATGCCGTCAACGATCGCGCGAGCGTTAACGAGGTCGGTAGTGCAGAGTCCGACGCCACCGAGTTCGCGGATGGAAAGTCGGAACGGAAGGTTGGTGTACCCCGCGAGCGGCGCGAGGTTGAACCGCGACACGAGTGGCACGGTCCCGACGGACAGCGGCTCCTTGTAGAACGCCGGTGGTTGCGGAATGATGGCGGGTTCGGTCGTCATGTGGTTAACTTACAACAGGTCGGCGCGGCCGGTTAGTCGCAAGCCGAAGGCGAGCGCGCCACCGAGGAACGGACGATGACGGAAGAGGAGTGGTTCGCAATCAGCGAAAGCGAGATTCGCCATCTTGTTGGCGCGTCAAGCCCGCGTCGCCAGCGATTGCTGGCCGTAGCCACGTGTCGCGTACTCGGAGAGTGGATCAACTATCCCGCTGCCCATGCTGCCCTTGAAGTCGCCGAGACCTTCGCGGATACGGGAAAGACGAAGGCCGCGCTGCGGCGATCGCGACAGTCGCTCGTTGTCCTTCGGAATGAGTTGTACGCGCCAAGCAGTCCGCTGATTGATGGCGGTGTCGAACACGCGCTGTTCGGCATTCAAGTAGCGGCTTCAGAGAACGCGGTCATTGGGACCGTTTGCCACGTTATCGAATCGCTCATTATTGCGGAAGGTATCGCAGATCAAGGCGCTCGACGAACGCTGTTCCCCGTATTTCGCGACATCATCGGGAACCCATTTCGCCCCATCTCCTTTTCACCTTCGTGGCGCACCGAAACGGCGGTTCTGCTCGCGCGGCAGATGTACGATTCGCGCGAATTTAGAGCGATGCCCATTCTCGCGGATGCGCTCCAAGACGCCGACTGCGACTCCGACGACATCCTGAACCACTGCCGCGACGCGAAGCAGACGCACGTTCGCGGGTGCTGGGTCGTCGATCTCGTGCTGGGCAAAGCGTAGGACCGGGACGACGGCGTCACACGCTCTTGGCTTCGTACGCGTAGACCACCTTGCCGTTTACGTCGTGGTGCCGGAACACGATCGACTTCGCGCGGGCGGTTACCGACAGGAAGCCGCCCTTCACGCGGTGGAACTTGTGGTAGTCCTTGTTCTCACCGGGCGTGCCGCCCGCGTGCGCGTCGCTGGCCCCGCCAATCGAGAACTCGTTCAAGCCGCTCTCGGGGTGGACCGAGTGGTACTGCCAGTGCCGGTCGCCGCAGACGGTGAACGCGTTGTTCGGAACGTGCTTCTTGAAGAACGCCCGCGCCTCGTCGCCCTCGGTCTGGAACGACTTGTTCGCGTGGTTGTCGCCCTTGTTCGCGCGGTCCGGGCCGACCATCGGCGTCGGCGTGACGAGTACCTTCCAGGCCGCGTCGCTTTCCTTCAGCGTGCGGAACAACCACGCCTTTTGTTCCTTGCCCCAGATGGTTTTCTCGGGTCCGTCCTTCATCGAGTTCGGCGAGCGGAAGTCGCGGCCGTCGGTGAACCACACTTGCAGGAACTTCCCCCAGCGGAAGGTGCGGTAGATCGTCTCGCCCATCGGCACCTGTTGCCGGAAGATGCGTTGTCCTTCCTCGAACGTCAAGTCGCCCATCTTCTGACCGGTCCACGAGTCGTCCTTGAGCGTGTCGTGGTCGTCCTTCTCCCAGTACGTGGCGAACGTGCGGAGCAGCTCGGCGTGTCGCGGGAGGCTGTACATCCGCTCCCAGTGGTAGCGCGCGAGCGCCGGGGTGACGGCTCGCGGGCGCTCGTTGTCGTAGTACACGTTGTCGCCGGTGAACGCGACGAACCTGGGCGCCAGTTCTCGAATGGCGTTGTAGATGTGGAACCCGTCGGCGTGGTCGAGGTCCGCGTACATCTGGCACGTGACGACCGCGAACGCGACCTCGGCTTCGGCATCGGGTTTCACCGCGGTGCGGAACGACCCGGTGAGCGATCCGTGCGGCGTCTGCTTCGGGTCGGTAGTGTCCACCGCGTAATGAACCACGGAATCGGCGGGCAAACCGGTGAGCGCGAACTGGTGCGTGAAGTCGGTCTTCTCGGTCACGTCCACCCACGCGGTTGCTTTCGCGTCGGTCAGGTCGGGCTTGCTCCCGTAGCGCACGCGAACGCGCCCGGCGGCGCCGGGGCAGGCACAGTGCAGTTTGTGAACCTCCGCGTCCGTCAGCGGCGCGTCTTCCTTGGCACCCTTACCGACGATCTTCGTTCCGTCGGTGTTCCGCGTCGCGCTCGCCGTGAGCCGCGCCCATACCACTGCGGTCGTGTCGGTCACCTCACCGACCTTCACGCCACTGGCTTGGCGGTGCGTGGGCGCATCCGCGCCATTTGCGACCGACGCGACCGCGACGACCGTCGCCCCCGCGATGAACGCGCGCCGCGACTGCCTGCCGCCCGGTTTCCGTTTCTCGCTCATGGTGTCCTCACTTGGAAGGGTAGTCTTCGCCGTTGAGACTGCGGACGACCGATTCGAGCCACGCGGCCACGTCTTTCTTCATCGCCTCCGCGCGCTTCGGTTCGGTTGCCAACAGGTCGCGTGCTTCCTTCGGGTCGGTGGCGAGGTCGTACAGCTCCCACTTCACGCCATCGGACTTCGCGTTCTCGATCCGGTGTAACTTCCACGATCCGTCGAGCCACGCGGAGTGCCCCGGGAACTTGTCCAGCGGGTGCTTCGTTGTGATCTTGCCCGCGTTGCTGAACAACTGTTGTGGGTCGGTCGGCTCGCGACCGGCTTTCTGCGCGGCGAGCAGATCGTCCATCCATTGCTTGGTCGGCGTTCCGACACCGGGCGTCGGGTGATCCCAGAATCCGATCGGTTTCGCTCGCGTCGTAACTTTCCCGTTGAGCAGCGACACAAGGCTGGTGCCGTCGAGGGGCGGTTGCTTGTCGGCCTTTGCGCCGGTCCACTCCAGCACCGTCGGGTAGATATCGGACGTGACACACGGAACGTTGATCACGCGGGGCTTCGGATACCGAAAGGGCCATTCGAGCAGCGCCGGAACGAGCAACCCGCCCTCGTACACTTGCCCCTTGTTCCCGCGACTGTTCCCCGCGGAGCCGAGCTTCGGGAGCGCGCCGTTGTCCGAGCAGTACCAAAGAATGGTGTCGTCCGTGAGTCCGAGTTTCTTGATCTCGCCGCGAATGCGGCCGAAGGCGCGGTCCATCGCGGTGATCTCGCCGAGGAAGTCGCGCTCCGCCGCGGGCCGGTCGGCGTAGAGCTTGCTGTCCTCCGGCAACGCTTTGTGCGGGTTGTGCGGCGACCCGAACCACACCACCGCGAGGAACGGGTTCTTCTTCGCGGCGCAGTCGCGGAGGAACTTCACCGCAAGGTCGGCAGTCACGTCCGAACTGTCGCCCTTGAACTCGACCGCCTTCCCGCGGTCGCTGAGTACCGGGTCGATGTCGAAGAAGTTGGGGGCAGAGACCCACTCGTCGAACCCGCACTTGCCGGGCGTGGCGAGTCCGTCTTTCTGCACTGAACCGAGGTGCCACTTCCCGAAGTGCCCAGTGCGGTAACCGGCCGCTTTCAGCACTTGAGCGATGGTCGTCTCTTGGGGACGGATCGGGTGGCCCCACTTGAACGTGCCCATGCGGTTCGGGGTGCGACCGGTCATCACGCTGGCCCGCGTTGGCGAACACACCGGTGCCGCGGAGTGAAACCGGTCGAACCGGATCGCTTCCTTCGCCATCGCGTCGAAGTTCGGTGTCTTCACGTGCGGGTGACCGTTGTAGGCCATGTCGCCCCAACCCTGATCGTCGGCCATCACGAGCACGACATTGGGCTTCTTGGGCGCGTTGGCCGCGTCCGCGCAAGGACTGAGCAGAAGCACCGCGCCGAACTCGCAGAGAAGGCGGTTCATGTGTGACTCCTTGAACTAGTGCAACGTCAGGTTAACGAATTAGGGTGTTCGTGATCTCATGTTTTCGGGATGATGGTCGTACCCTGGAGGTTCGGCCATGCAGAAGAAGTATATCGTTCGGCTCACGGATGCGGAGCGAGCCACGCTGTCCGAGGTGATCAAGAAGCTCAAGGGTTCC
>CAMDQN010000030.1 GCA_945905925.1 Singulisphaera sp. GP187 | reverse complement strand
GTGTTCCGGTTCCAGACCAAGGTGCCGGCCAACGAGACCAAGAGTTTCACCGTCAAGGAAGAGAAGGACGTCACCGCGACCGTGAGCCTGACCAACGGTGCCGAGAACCAGATCCGCTACTTCATCAGCCTGAGCGAGGCCAGCCCGGCACTCAAGCAGAAGTTGCAGGAGGCGCTCAAGATCAAGGCCGACTGGGACATCGCACTGCGCGAACTGAACCAGGTGCAAACCGAACTGCGCCGGCTCACCGTCGATCAGGACCGGATTCGCAAGAACCTTCGCGAGACCCCAAAGGAAGCGGAAGTGTACGAGACCTACCTCAAGAAGCTCAGCGCGCAGGAGAAGGAAATCGACGCGCTGACCGCGAAGGAGAAGGCCGAAACCGCGGCCGAGTTCAAGGCCCGCAAGAAGTACGAAGACTACCTCGCCAACATCACCGACTGAGGTGAAGCGAAGTGAAACGGCACGAGCCACGAGCGAAAGCTCGCGGCTTGTGCCGTTTCTGTTTCACCAGCCCGCCGTGCAGGTAACGAGCAACCTGTGCTTGCGCGGCGGGCTTGTAAATGCGTAATACCGAATCGCGTTGAAAGATTACTGTCGGAGTTTGACGGTCCAGTGGAAGCCGACGATGGGCTGAACGACTTTGGGTTGTTGGCCAAGTAGCTCAGTCGCGTCCGCACGATGTTCCGAACGTGGCCGATGCGTTCCAGCGACCGATTCGCCGGGGCGCACAAACCGGTACTGATACAGCGACTGGTAACGAGTCCGACTACAACAACGAGTGCGCCGTCCCTTCAACGCCCACACGCGACGCGTGATCGGCTTGAGACCCAACCGAGCGCCTGATTCCAACTTGCCCGCGTTCGTCGCGCAAGTTCGGTCCGCCAACTCGTTCGTTTCGGATCACGTTCTGCTGCCGAGATTGTCTGATCGCGTGTCTTCGTCTCTTCACCAACATTCACACCTACGCGGCGTTACAATTCGCGTTGGGACCGTATTTTCCCCCTCGTACCAGGAAGACCCCTCAATGCGTCCCTCGCACCTCTTGCCGGTCGTCGGGCTGACGTTCGGCCTCATGATCCTCGCTCCGCTCGCGCGCGGTGACGGTCAGCCGGACACCAAACAACCCGCGAAGGTCGCGTCACCGAAACTTCCCGCTGCGGACGCGAAGCAACCGCCGGCGGTCACGCTGCCCATCACGCGGGTCGTGCTATTCAGCGCCGGCGTCGCGTACTTCCACCGCGAAGGCGACGTCACCGGCGACGCCCGGCTCGACCTGCGCTTCGACGAAGGCGATGTCAACGACCTGCTGAAGAGTCTGATTCTCACCGACAAGGACGGCGGGAAGGTTCGCGCGGTCACCTACGACAACCGCATGCCGCTCGACTTCGCGCTCAAGGGCTTCGCGGTGGACGTGACCGAGAACCCCACGCTGGGCCAACTCATGCACCAGGTGCGCGGCGAGAAGGTCGAAGTCGCGGACAAAACCGGTGTCGTCACGGTCGGGAAGATCGTTAGCGTCGAGCGCCAGCCGCCGCCCGCGATGGGACCGGACCCTGGCGAACTTCTCAACTTGCTGACAGAAGACGGCCTGCAAACCGTCGAGATGAAGCAACTCAAGAAGATCAAGTTGGTTCGCCCCGAAATTCAGGCCGAATTCAACAAGGCGCTGGAGATGCTCGCGACCGCACGCGGCGACAACAAGAAGGCCGTGTCCGTGGTGTTCAGTGGCAACGGCAAGCGCAAGGTCGCGGTCGGCTACGTCGTGGAAGCACCGCTGTGGAAACCGAGTTACCGGTTGAGCGTGGACGACAAAGGCGCGGCCCGCATTCAGGGCTGGGCGACCGTCGAGAACACGACCGACGAAGACTGGACCAACGTGAAGGTGGGCCTCGTCGCGGGTCGGCCGATGTCGTTCCAGATGGATCTGTACGACCCGCTGTTCGTGCCACGCCCGATGGTCGAACCGGACCTGTTCGCGTCGCTGCGTCCACCGATGTACCAGGGCGGGCTGAACCCGGTTGCGAGGATGGGTATGGGTATGGGCATGGGTATGGGCGATGTCCCACTTACCGTGAACCCTGGACAAGGAAACCTCGGTCAGTTCGGGAACCAAGGTGGTAACCAGTTCGGCCAGTTCGGTCAGGGCGGCTTTGGTCAGTTCGGACAACTAGGCGGTCAATTCGGGCTTCAGGGCGGCTACGCGGGCAACCTCGGCGGCTACCTGCCGCGTGTGCCGCGACCGAACATTCGCGACATCCAGGGCGACCGACTCTCCTACGCGGACTACGTCAACCGACTGCGAGGCAACCCGGCCGCGCCGAACGGCGAAGAGAAGCCGAAGCCCCAAGTGGTCCGCGACCCGCTCGACAAGCAGGGCGGCGCGCTCGCCGCGGCCGACGGTGCGCTCGGCGATATGTTCGAGTACACCATCGAGGAACCCATCACGCTCGCAAAGCAGAAGTCCGCGCTGCTCCCGCTCGTGAACGAAGCGGTCGAAGGTTCGCGGGTCAGTATCTACAACGCGAACACGCTCACCAAGCATCCGCTGCTCGGCCTCAAGTTGGTGAACAAGACGAAACTCCATCTCGCGCAAGGTCCGGTCACGGTGTACGACAACGGCACGTTCGCGGGCGATGCGCGCTTGCCCGACATCAAACCCAACGAAACGCGATTGGTCAGCTACGCCATCGACCTCGGCACCGAAGTCGTCTCGCGCACGGAGAGCCGGAAGCCGACGCTGCTTGCGGTGGCGACGAACAATAGCGCCGTGACGCTCCGGTCCACTACACGCCGCGCCACGACGTACCAGATTCGCAACCGCAACCCGCAGGACCGCGCCGTCATCATCGAGCACCCGCAAATGCCGGGGTGGAAGCTGGTAACACCGGCCAAGCCCGACGACCAGACGCGGAGTTTTTACCGGTTCGAGGTGCCCGCGAAGGCCGGCGCGCTGGCCACGCTTGAGGTGATTGAAGAGTCGCCCGGTTCGGAAAACCACAGCCTCGCGTCGGCGCGCGAGGGGTTGCTCGATGCCGAAGTGTTCGTGCGGTCGGAGGAGAAGAAGCCAACGGTGCTGGCGGTTGGGATCACTGACGGCAAGGTGACACTCCGCTCCACGCTCAAACGCATCACCACGTACACCATCCGCAACCGTGACACCGCGGACCGCACAGTGGCCATCGAACACTTGCAAACGAAGGGCTGGAAGGTGGTCTCGCCCGCGAAGGCCGACGAGACCCGCGGGTTCTACGCGTTTGACTTACCGGTGAAGGCCGGCACGCTCGCGATGCTCGACGTAACGGAAGAATCCGACGGTACGGAATTCTGGAAGCTCACCGAAGCCAATCGCGATAACCTGCTCCACTTCGCGTCAATCAAGGAAGCGAAACCTGCGGTTCGCGACGTGTTCACAAAGCTGCTCGACCTGCGCGCGAAGGTGGACGACGCGCAACGCGGGATCGCCGACGAGCAGGCAGCACTCAAGGAGATCGCGGAGGATCAGGAACGCATCCGCAAGAACATCGAGCGCGCCCCGAAGGAGTCCGACGCGTTCAAGCGCTACCTGAAGAAGTTCGACGATCAGGAAACGGAGATCGAGAAGCGGCAAGCTCGGGTTCGCGAACTGAAGATCGAACAGGCGAAGCACGAGAAGGCGCTAAAGGAGTTCGCCGAGAGCGCGAAGGCGGAGTGAGGGTGATCACGTTCGGCCGCTAGCGGCTTCGCGGGCCTGATCGCGTTCGGCCGCTAGCGGCTTCACGAGCCTGCCGGTTTCAAATGAGATGAGTGGGTCCACGGAGTCACCGCTTCTTGACGGGCTTTTTCGCGCTCGTCTTCGGCGCGGGCTTGGTCGCCTTCTTCTTCAGCACCTTCGCGGCAACGGGTTTCTTGTTCGCGGGCTTCGCGGTCACCTTTTTCGTGGTGGTTTTCTTCGGCACCTTCGCGGTTTTCTTCACCGGGGGCTTCGCGGTCACCCTCTTCGCGGGCGTGGACTTCTTCTCCGGCGGTGCGGACACGTTGGTGCCAGTCATCTTCGTCAGCCGGTTGTGTTCGTCGAAGGTCGCGAGTATCTCGCCCTTGCCGTCGCCAACGGTCAGCGTGCCGTGCCCTTCGGTCACGGTCAGCGAATAGTCGTGCGCGTAGGCCGCCAGCGCAGCACTGTGGTCGGACACCGGCAGCGAGCGGATCACCTTCGGGAACAGCGTCAGCACGCGGTTCAACGGGTATCGCTCGGCGACCTTGAACCGGTCGTCGCGAACGAGGATCGCGGAGCGGTGTCCGGGTTCAGCGGTCACGTAGTGCGCGTCGTACCCAAGTTCGCGCGCCAGGATACTGCCGAACACGTTGGCCGCGTGCTTCGTGAGTTCGGCCCCGAGCAGCGGCTCGATTGAGAATCCGGCATGCGCGAGCATCGGCACGGTGAGCCGTTGGGCCGTAACGCGAACGAGGTCGCCGAGCGCGCGGTTGGTGATCGTGAGTTTCAGGTTCCGGTTCGACCACGACCAGAGCCACGAGTCGTTGCCGCTCGCGTGTGCGCCAAGCAACGGCGCCTCGAACTTCAGTTTGCCGAACGAGAGTGTCGCGTTGCCGACGTCGTAGGCACACTTCTCGCCGGAGGCCTTCTGCTCGATGAGAGCCGCGAGTCGCGCGCCCCGGTCGAACGCGGTCGCGGCGTGCCGGTGGTAAAGTGCGATCAGTTGCTCGTCCATCGCGTTACTTCTTCTCGCTGGGGGTCACTTTCATTTCCCAACCGGTCGGGCCGAAGTACCCGTCGAAGGTGCCGTTGCCTGCCGTCCAGTAGTGCGGGCCGATTTGGAGGAGTGGGGCCTCGCGCACCTTGCCAGGGTACGGTAACTGCAAATCGACATCGACGTGTAGCACCAGTAGGTCGCCGGGGTCGAAGCCGACGAACGACGCGACCGGCCGGTTCTTCGAGGAGCGTGCGTAGGCCGGATCGACCGGCACCCAGCCGACACCGGCGGCGTACAGTTCGGCGCGGACGTGCGGCCGATCGTACTCTTGCTGCGCCGCCGTGGTTCCGGGTTTGCGCGAGATTGCTTGTCGTCCGACGAGCACACGGGCCGGCACGCCGCTCGCTCGCATCGCTGCGACGAACAGGTACGTCATCCCGCCGCAGTCGGTGTGGCTCGCCTTGCACGCGATTGACGCGCGTGTGTCCTTGTCGGCGTCGTAGTGGTAGGTGTAGTCGGCGCGAATCACTTCCAGCACACGCGCGGCGAAGTCGATCGGCGCCTCGTTCTTACCGAGCCGGAGCGTCTTCGCGGTGAGCCAGTCCTGAACCGGTTTCGCGTCGTGGTCCACTCGCGTGGTGGGCGAGAGGTAGTATTTCTTCTCGGCGGCAGTGAGCGCGGCGACCGCGAGTGGCGCTTCGCCGGTTTGCAACTCCACTAGCTTTCGTGAGCGGAGGGTCGCTTCCACTTCGAGCTTTAGCGACAACCCGCCACCGGGCACGGGCTTCGCGATGGAGACTTCGAGGTAACGCACTGTGCGGGCGAGCGAACTCTTCTCGGTCACGATTTTCGTGCCCGCGTCGCCGGTTGTTTTCACCATTCCCTGCGACGGGAGTTCGGGCGGTTCGGGCAGAAAGACCATCCACCGCGTCACTGCGAACCTGGTCGTGTTGACTTTGTAGGTGATGGTCGCGGCGACGGTCTGGCGGTCGGTCGCGACGATCTTGTGTGTGGGCGCGGGTGGCTGCGCGATCGCCGCGGACGCAAACAGGAACACGACAACGAAGGCGCGGGCGAAGTGACGAGGCACGGGGTGCCCTCGGGGGAGAAGCGTTAATGTGGTCCGCCGCTCCGCGGCGGACTTCTGCCTTTGCGTTGCGAAGAGAAGACCGCTGCGGAGCGGCGGACCACATTGGGGACCACGTCGGATTACGCGTTGTAGGCGTTGCTGGTGGTGCTGCCGCCGCGACCGGTCCAGTTGGTGTGGAAGAACTGGCCGCGGGGCTTGTCGAGCCGCTCGTAGGTGTGCGCGCCGAAGAAGTCTCGCTGCGCCTGGAGCAGGTTCGCCGGGAGCCGCGCCGTGCGGTAGCCATCGTAGTACGCCAGCGCGCTGGAGATCGTCGGCACCGGGATTCCGTTCGCGGCGGCAGCGCCGACCACCCGTCGCCACCCGCTCTGTGCCTTGCCCAACTCGCCCGCGAAGAACGGGTCCACGAGCAGATTCACCAGTTTCGGGTTCTTGTCGAACGCTTCCTTGATCTTGCCGAGGAATGCGCTGCGAATGATGCACCCGCCGCGCCACATCAGCGCGATGCCGCCGTTGTTCAGTTCCCACCCACTCGCCTTCGCTTGGGCCGCCATCAGCGCGTAGCCCTGTGCGTAGCTCACGATCTTCGCCGCGTACAGCGCCATCTCCACGTCCGCGATGAACTGATCTTTGTCGGCGGCCTTCTGCGCCACCGGCCCGGCTAGCACCTTGCTCGCGGCGACGCGTTCGTCTTTCTGGGCCGAGATGCACCGGCTGAACACGGCCTCCGCGATCAGCGTCAGTGGCACGCCGTTGTCGGTGGCCGCGTCGGTGGTCCACTTGCCGGTGCCTTTCTGCCCGGCCGTGTCGAGGATGCTGTCCACCAGCGGTTTGCCCGTCTCGGGGTCGGTGTACGCCAGGATCTCCGACGTGATCTCGATGAGGTAACTGTCGAGCACGCCCTTGTTCCACTTGCTGAACACGCCGCTCAGTTCGGGCGGGGCCATCCCACAGATGTCCTTGAGCAGGTGGTACGACTCGCAGATGAGCTGCATGTCGCCGTACTCGATGCCGTTGTGAACCATCTTGACGAAGTGACCGGAGCCTTCCGGCCCGACCCAGTCGCAGCACGGCGCCATGGCCCCGCTCACGTCCTTCACCTTCGCGGCGATGGCCTGGAAGATGGGCTTGATCTCGGACCACGCGGTGGCGTCACCGCCGGGCATAATGCTTGGGCCTTTCAGCGCGCCTTCTTCGCCGCCGCTGACGCCGCTCCCGACGAAGCGGATGCCTTTCGGGGCGAGTTCCTTCAGTCGCCGGGTGGTGTCCGGGAAGTGCGTGTTCCCGCCGTCGATGAGGATGTCGCCAGCTTCGAGGAAGGGCGCGACCATTGCGATGGAATCATCGACCGCCTTGCCGGCCTTCACCAACATGATGATCTTGCGCGGGCGCTTGATGCTGGCGACGAACTCTGCGGGCGACTTGGCCCCGACGAACTTCTTGCCGGCCCCGCGTCCGGTGACGAACTCGTCCACCTTCGCGGTGGTGCGGTTGTACACGGCAACGGTGTACCCGTGCGACTCCATGTTGAGGACGAGGTTTTCGCCCATGACGGCGAGTCCAATGAGTCCGATGTCGGCGGTCGGTGCGGCCATTGTGAAAGCCTCTGCTGGGTGATAGGTCGTTTGCAGCGTGTCCATTCTAGCGACTGCAGCACGAAGCGAAAGATGCGGTGAGAGGAAGGCCAAAAAACCACAGGGCTTCTGTCCTGTGCTACCAGCGACGGCCCCTCCGGGGCGAAGAGAAAACCCTTGTGGTCTTCAGTCTTCGTCCCGGAGGGGCCGTCGCTGGTAGCACAGGACAGAAGCCCTGCGAACGCGGAGTTATTTCTTCTCGACCTTGTTCTTCACGTCCACCACGTCAACGCCGAGCAACTTGCCGGTCTTGTCGGACACGACGTTCGCGAGCAGCCCGCTTGGGTCGCACCCAGCCGCGATCGACACGATCTTCCCGCCCTTGGCGATCAGGATGTTCGTCGGCATGCTCTTCGTCTGGAACGTGCCCCAGCTATCGCCCTTCGTGTCCACCGCGTACAGCACGTCGATCTTCTTCTCGACCGCGTACTTGGCCATCTTCGCGTCGGGTTCTTTGAAGACGTACAGGCTGATGAGGCCCTTGTCCTTGTACGCTTCGTTGATCTTCTGGAAGTACGCGAGTTCCTTGTCGCAGCCGGAGCAGCCGCAGGTGAGGCGGACGAGGACCGGCCCCTTCGCGGTCAGTTCGGCCAGATTGACGACCTTACCGGTCGCGTCCTTGATGGTGAACACGGGTGCCGCTTCGCCGATGGCGACCTTCGCCTTAGCGTGCGGAGCCGGGGCCGGTTCCGCAGCGGTAACGAACTGTGGCAGACATGCCACGAATAGAGCGGCGGCGAGTGTGCGGATCATGTGAACTCCGTGATTGGGAAAAAGGGTGGGGTTGTGAGGCAGGATGTGGAGAGTAACATGGGGCCGGCGCGAGTTCCAGAACAATATTCGCACGCGCGAACGCTTTTCCTCCGAAGGCGAGCGGGGGCATCAGCCCCTGTTAAACGTACACACCAACGGACCTTTCGAGGTTCAACGGGGGACTTACGCCCCCCTCGCCTTTGAACCTTTCTTCAACCTGTGTATCCTTCACCTACCCCACAACCCCCTCCCTGAAGGGAAGGGGAGTAAGAAGGGCCGGCCCCGTCTCATAACGGTATCCCGACCATGACGCAGAAAGTGTACATCGAAACCGTCGGCTGCCAGATGAACGTGCTCGACAGCGAGTTGGTCATCGGCGCCCTTCGCAAGCACGGCTACACCCTCACCGATTCGCCCGCCGACGCGGACGTGCTGCTGTTCAACACCTGCTCGGTGCGCGAACACGCGGAAGACAAAACGTACTCGGCGCTCGGCCGCGTTAGACTGTTGAAACGCGACAAACCGGACACCGTTATCGGGGTACTCGGTTGCATGGCGCAGAAGGATCAGGATTTGATTCGAAATCGCGCGCCGTACGTGGACATGATTGTTGGCACGGGGCAACTCGGAGCGGTGCCGGAGTTGGTCACGAAAGTGCGGGCCACGCGCGAGCCGCAACTCGCGGTGAGCCTCGGGCGCACGGACGGCGGGCGGAGCGAAGTCGAAGCGAGCTTCATCAGCTACGACCCGGCACGCGATCCGAGCATGCGCCCGACGCCGTTCCAGGCTTACGTGCGCATTCAAATCGGTTGCGACAAGTTCTGTACCTACTGCGTGGTCCCGAGTACGCGCGGCCCGGAACAGAGCCGCCCGCCTGAACACATCTGGAACGAGGTTAAGCAACTCGTCGATCAGGGCTGCAAGGAAGTCACGCTCCTCGGCCAAACCGTTAATAGTTACGTCTACACCGAAGGCGATCGCAAAACGCGACTCTCCGATCTCATCGCGGGAATGCATGACGTTCCGGGGTTGGATCGCATCAAGTTTGTGACGAACTACCCGAAGGACATGACCGACGACCTGCTCGACGCGGTGCGCGAACTGCCGAAGGTGGTGAAGTACCTGCACGTGCCGGTTCAGTCCGGGTGCGACGAAGTCCTGAAGCGCATGAAGCGGAACTACACCGCGAGCTACTACATGGAGATGCTCAGCCGCTGTCGCGAACTGGTGCCCGGCGTGTCGGTGAGTTCAGATTTCATCGTCGGCTTCTGCGGCGAGACCGAAGAGAGCTTCGCGAAGACGATGGATCTGGTTCGCGTGGCCGCATTCAAGAACTCGTTCATTTTCAAGTACAGCGAGCGCGGCGGCACGAAGGCCGCGGACCGCTACCCCGACGACGTTCCCGACGACGTGAAGAAACGCCGCAACAACGACCTGCTTTCGGTGCAAAACGAGAACAGCCGCACCGACCACCGCGCCCAAGTGGGCAACGTGGTGGAAGTACTGGTCGAAGGCCCGAGCCGCCGCGAACGGAGTGCGTCGAACCAGGCGAACCGCGAGAGCGCGAACCACATCACGCAGCTCACCGGGCGCAGCATGGCCGACCACATCGTCGTGTTCGACGGCACCGATCGCTTGATCGGCCAAACGGTGCGCATCGCGGTGACGGACGCCTCGCCGTTCACGCTGTACGGCAACGTGCTCACGGACGAAAGTGTGGGTCTGGACTTGGCGAGCCGGGAGCGTAAGCGACCGGAGGCAACGTCCTCACCTCTCGCGGATGCTCCGGTCGCTCACGCCCCCGGCTCGCCAAAGAATCGCTTCTCTCTTCCTCTTATCTGAGGAATCTTGCCATGCGGTACGCCCTCATTGCGCTCGCCGCGTTGTTCGTGTCGCCCGCGTTCGCGGCGGAGCCGGCGCTTCCCGATGACGCGGTCGCACGCCTCGGCACCACTGTGTTCCGCACGTCTGGAAGTGCCCTTTGTCTTTCGCCCGACGGCACGGCAGCGTTCGGGCTTCGCGGCCCGGCCGGGTGGGTACGTTGAGCGACCGCAAGTCGCCGCCGATGACACGCGGGCGATCACGAGCGCGCCGGGCGTAACGGCGATGGTGTGGAAGCTGAAGTGATACACTCCCTTTCGGTCGCGGCTAACCGGTAAGATGGCATCATGGCTTCGCTCGAAGACACCATCTTGAAAGCCGTGCGGGACGCGGACCGCGCGCGGCGCAACCTCGCGGCCCTCGCGACCCACTTTGGCACATCGGCACCGGACCTGTTCGCGCCGCTCGGTCGGTTGCTCCCGCGGACCGCCGACCCGGACATGGCGCTCAATAATCTCGAACGCCTCTTCGCGCGACCGGACGCGCGCACACACCTGCCGGCATTACTCGAAAACCGCGGTCGCGAACTGGATGCCGCCCTCCAACTGCTCGCGACCTCACAGTTCTTCGCCGACACGCTCGCGGCCTACCCAGAGTTCCTCGCGACCGTGTTCCACGTGCCCAAACGGAACCCGTCCACCGCGGAACTCGTCACGCAGTTGAAAGGCGAAGTCGATGCGTCCGGCGACGACGCGGGCGCACTCCGCGCGTTCCGGCGGTTTCGCGACCGGCACACGCTCCGCATCGGCATCGGCGACGTGATCCGCGACCGGCCCCTCGAAGAGATCACACGCGAACTCGCCCGGCTCGCGGACGCGTCAATTGAAGTGGCACTACAACACGCGTTGCGAACTGTCGGCGCGCGGTTCGGCAATCCCACCACGTCAACCGGGCAGCCCGCGACGCTCACCGCGCTCGCGTTCGGCAAACTTGGCGGCGACGAACTCAACTACTCCAGCGACATCGACTTGATGTTCGTCTACGATGCGGACGGCGAAACTAATCGAAGATCGGGCGTCAGCAACGCGGAGTTCTTCGGGCGCGCGATCGGCGAACTGGTGCGACTCCTGTCGAGTCACACAGATCGCGGGTTCGCGTACCGCGTCGATCTGCGATTGCGGCCCGAAGGCAACCGCGGGCCGCTCGCGCGATCGCTCGCCAGCACGCTCAGCTACTACGACACGATGGGCCGCACCTGGGAACGGCAGGCGCTCATCAAACTGCGGCACGTCGGCGGCGACCCCTCGCTCGCTCGCGACTTCCTCCAGGCGATCGAGCCGTTCGTGTACCGCAAGTATTTCAGCTTCTCCGAGATCAACGAGGTGAAGGCGCTCAAGCGGCAGATGGAGTCGAAGGCGACACGCGCACAAACCCAGGACGCGGACTTCCCGCGCGACGTGAAGACCGGGCGCGGCGGCATCCGCGACATCGAGTACACGGTGCAGTTCCTTCAGTTGCTAAACGGCGGCGACCTGCCTGCGGTGCGCCAGCGGAACACGCTGCTCGCCCTCGAAGCATTGGAAATCGCCGGGTGCTTGAACTCGCAGGAGACGTACATCCTCGCGGACGCGTACCGATTCCTCCGCAAGACCGAGCACCGGTTGCAACTGCTGTTTGATCTGCAAACGCACAGGCTCCCGGCTGAGGGCGACGAGTTGCGGAAGCTCGCGCGGCGGATGGGGTACTCCGAGGCTGGCGGGGGGCGTCAGCCCCCTGTTAACGAAGCGAGCGAAGAGACGAACGAAGAAACAGGGAGGCTCACGCCCCCGCTCGCCGCGCAACGGCGCTCGCCACTCGACGAATCCGACCCGCCGCCGCTCGACACGCGCGATCTGCTCATCGATCCGCTCGACCAGTTCCTGAAGGACTTGCACGACAAGACCGCGATCGATCGCACCATTCTGAACCACCTGTTGCACCAGTCGTTTCAGGGCGAAGACGAGCAGTCGGAGCCGGAAGCGGACCTGATCCTCGACCCCGACCCGGACCTGGAGACCGTGCGCGCAGTATTGGGGCGTTACCCGTTCCGCGACGTGTCGAAAGCGTTTGCGAACTTGTCTGCTCTCGCGCGAGAGAGCGTGCCGTTTCTATCCGCGCGGCGGTGCAGACACTTCCTCGCGAGCATCGCGCCGCCGCTGTTGCGCGCCGTGGCCGCCAGCCCGGACCCGGACGCGGCGCTCACCGACCTCGAACGCGTCAGCGCCTCGCTCGGCGCGAAGGCCGTGCTGTGGGAACTGTTCAGCATCAGCCCGCCGAGCCTGAAACTCTACGTCGAACTGTGTGCGGGCAGCCCATTCCTCTCCGCACTGCTCGTCAACAACCCGGGCATGGTGGACGAACTGCTCGACTCGCTCGTGCTGAACCAACCGCGGACCGCCGACGAACTGCACACGGAACTGGCCGAACTCCTTCGCGGCGCGACCGACCCGGACCCGATCCTGCACAGTTTTCAGGACAAGGAGTTCTTGCGCATTGGCGTTGGTGATTTGCTTGGCAAGGCAGACGTGCGCGTCACCACCGCAGCCCTCTCGGACGTGGCGGATACCATTCTGATTCAGGTGGTGGAGTTGGTGGAGCCTGCGGTTCAGGCGAAACTCGGAAGCCCACAAAACCCACTCGTTGCAACGAGTGGGTCGAAGAGCGACCCACTATGTCCCTATCTGCTGTTGGGGTTAGGAAAACTCGGCGGGCGCGAGATCAGTTACCACAGCGACCTCGATCTGTTGCTTGTGTATGCCGCCGACGGAACAACGTCGTGCGGCGAGTCGAACCGCGTGTACTTCACCGAACTGGCACAGCGCGTAATCAAGACGGCAAGCCGAATGGGGCCGATGGGCCGGCTCTACGAAGTGGACATGCGGCTTCGTCCGACGGGCAAGTCCGGTAGCCTCGTGCTTCCACTGAGCGAGTTCCGCAGGTATTTCGCCAGTTCGGGCTGCCAACTCTGGGAGCGCCAGTCGCTCAGCCGCGCGCGTGTCGTTCGCGGCGACGCGACGTTCGCGGGCGAAGTAATGGACGCGGTTCATGCCGCGATGCTCAGTCCCGCGTGGTGCCCGCAACTGGTGGACGAAGTGCGCGCGATGCGCCAGAAGCTCGAATCGACGGCCAGTGCGCGGAGCCTGAAACGTGGCCCCGGCGGGCTGACCGACGTGGAGTTCGCGGTGCAACTGCTTCAACTGAAGTACGGGCGCGAACACCCCGACGTGCTGACCCCGAACGTCTGGGACGCGCTCGACTCGCTGGCTGCGTCGGGTGTGCTTCCCGTCGATGACGCGACCGCGTTGCGCGACGGCTATTCATTCCTGCGCCTCGTGGAAGCGCGTTTGCGGATCGTGACCGACCGGGCGTTAACGGAGATCCCCGAATCGGCCGACGACCAGGCGAAACTCGCTTACCGGCTCGGGTTCGCGACGACTTCGGATTTCCTCGCCGCGTTCCGCCGGGCCACCGCGAGCGTGCGCGCAGCGTACCTCGCGGTTACCGCCCGCGAGCGCGAGTAGGCCCGCATTGCCGATGCGGGTTCGGACGCGATACGACACGAGTTGGGCGGCCGTGCCGCTCGGCAAGCGGCACCTACCACAAATCCCGGCATCTTCGCCGCGATTCCCCAGGTTCTCAGGGGGCGCACGCGGATTCTGAAATCCGCGAAACCGGGCGGGGTTCGCACGGGTAGAATACGCCATGACCGATGCCCGGAGTCGGTCCCGCCATCGAAACCAGCCTGACCGGTTCCCTTTCTGAGGAAGGATCGAAACTCATGATGCGTCTGTCCCGCCTGGGTCTTGCCGCTGTGCTCGCCGCAACCCTCACCGTTCCCGCCGCACACGCCGCCCAACCGGACAAGGCCCAGCCGGCCAAAGCCAAGGCCGCCGAACCGGACAAGCTCCTGCCGGCCGACGCCGACACTATTGTCTACGTCAATTTCAAGCAGATCGTCGGCGCCGACGTCATCAAGAAGTACGCGCTGGACCAGATCAAGCAGGCGCTCTCGGGCCAGGACGCCAAGAAGCTCCTGGAGGAGATGGGTCTGGATCCGATGAAGGACATCGAAAAGGTGTGGGCCGGGATGTCCGGTACGGGCCGCGACGACACGAAGGCGCTCGTCATCGTCCACGGCAAGTTCGACCCGGATAAGTTGGAGAAGGCCGCCACGGCTGTGAGCAAGAAGGACGGCGATAAGTTCAGCGTGGTCAAGGACGGCGCCGTCACGATGTTCAAGTACCAGCCAGGAGACGGGAACCCGATTTACGCCGCCGTCGCGAACGAGACCACTATCGTCGCCGCGACCGACAAGAAACTCATCGCCACCGCGCTGGAACAGGCCAAGGGCGACAAGAAGGCACCGATCAAGGCCGAACTGACCACGCTCATCAAGACACTCAAAGACGACGTGTCGCTGTTCGCGGTGTCGCTGGTCAAGGGCAAACTCGATGGCGTCGCCGGCAACCTGCCGGACAAGCCGATTGACCTGACCGGGTTCGGGAAGGCACTGCCGAAGACCGACACGCTCACCATCGTCGCGCGGGTCACCGCCGACATCAATCTGGAAGTCATTTTCGGCATGAAGGACGAGGACGCGGCCGAAGACATGGATGCCGCGCTCGCCAAGTTGGTCACCGACCTCAGTGGATTCGTTCCAATCCTGGTCGCGCTCGACCCGAAGGCCAAGCCGCTGGCCGACATCGTCAAGACGCTCAAGTCCAAGGCGGAGAAGAAGAACGTTACGCTTACCGGGAAGGTCACCGGTGACATCATCGGTGACGCGATCGCGCCGAAGAACTGAGTCGCAAACAACAACCGAACGCACGACACGAGCGACGCAAGTCGCTCGTGTTTTCGTTTTAAGGGCGAGATCGCTCGTTGAGCGCGGTCCTGGCGGGGCCGGTGCTAAACGGGGCGATGTTGTTTCGCACCCCATGTGCTATCCTGTGGCCATGAAAACCACCACCCTCGCGCTCGTCTTCACTCTGTTCTGCGCCGCACTTGCGCCAGCGGCCGAACCTAACCCACCGAAACCCGTGGACACGTCGTTCCTCAAGAAGTTTGCCGAAACGCGGCGGTTCACGCTCGGGCGCCCGCAGAACCCCAAGGTGTCCCCCGATGGGGGGACGGTGCTGTTCCTCCGCGCCGACGTGGACAAGCCCCGGTTGAAACTGTTTGAGTTCGATGTCGCGAGCGGGCAGTCGAAAGAACTTCTGTCGCCGGAATCGCTGCTGAAGGGCGGCGAAGAGAACCTCACGCCCGAAGAGAAGGCGCGGCGCGAGCGGATGCGGCTCTCCGCCGGCGGCTTCGCGGACTTCCACTTCGACACAACCGGCAAGAACATTCTGCTCCCGCTGTCGGGCAAACTGTTCGTCTTCGAGCGTGCGACCGGGAAGGCCACCGAACTGAAGACCGGCACGGGGTCGCTCGTCGATCCGAAGTGGTCCCCGGACGGGAAGAAAGTCGCGTATGTTCGCGGGTTCGACGTGTACGTGTGCGACCTCGCCACAAACACCGAAACCGCTGTCACGAAAGGCGGCACCCTGATCAAGACGCACGGTCTCGCGGAGTTCGTCGCGCAGGAAGAGATGTCGCGGTTCACCGGGTATTGGTGGTCGCCAGACGGCAAGCACATCGCTTACGAAGAAGCCGACCACACCGGCGTGGAAACGTGGTACGTCGCGGACCCGCTGAAGCCCGATCAGAAACCGGCGGAGCAGTTCTACCCGCGACCCGGCGAGAAGAATGTCAGTGTGCGTGTCGGTGTGATCCCCCTCGCGGGCGGCGAGACGGTTTGGCTCGACTGGGACCGCAAGGAGTACGAATACCTCGCGGCGGTGCGCTGGGAAGACTTCGCCCCCCTAATGCTTCAGGTACAGGACCGCAAGCAACAGAAGTTGCTGCTGCTGAGCGCAGACATCAAAAGCGGCAAGACGAAGAAGGTACTCGAAGAGAAGGACGCGGCGTGGGTCAACCTGGGGTCCAACGGCCCGCAGTGGAATGGCGCGCTCGGCGGCTTCGTATGGCTCGGCGCGGACAAGGAAGGCGAAGCCGAGATTCAGCACCGGAACACGGACGGCGTACTCAACAACATCCTCGTCCCCGCGAAACACCGGCCCGACGCGATCATGAGCGTTTACTCGTCGCGGTTCGACACTTTCATCGTCTACGCCGGCGGCACGGACCCGACGCAACGCCACATCTACCGGCACAAGACGCGAAGTTTGAACGTGAACCCCGGCTCCGAGAACGACGAGGCTCTGACCTCGGCCGCGGGCATTCACAACGCCGTGTTCGGCAAGTATGGCGGGCCTTTTGTTGTGGTGTCCACGACGCTGAAAGCGATGCCGAAAAGCACCGTGTTCAACCGCGACGGCGTGCCGCTCGGCGAGTTGCCGAGCGTCGCGAAGGAGCCTGACTTCACGCCGAACGTGACGGTCGAGAAAGTGGGTGACTTCTACACCGCGATCGTGCGCCCGCGCGACTTCGACCCGAAGAAGAAGTACCCGGTGCTGCTCGACGTGTACGGCGGCCCGAAGCACCTGCACGTCGTGCAGGCGATGCGGAACTGGCTCGTTCCGCAGTGGCTCGCGGATCAAGGGTTCATCGTGGTCGCGGTGGACAACCGCGGCACGCCTGGGAGGGGTCGCGAGTGGGAACGCAGCGTTTACCAGAAGTTCGGCACGGTCCCGCTGGAAGACCAAGTGAAGGGGCTGCATCTTCTGTGCGACAAGTTCAAGGAGTTGGACAAAGACCGCGTTGGGATCGTGGGTTGGTCGTTCGGCGGGTACATGGCCGCGAACGGCGTGCTGCGGAAACCGGACGTGTTCAAGGCGGCGGTCGCGGGCGCACCGGTGACCGACTGGGAGGACTACGACACGCACTACACCGAGCGCTACATGGGCCTTCTCCCCGAATCGAAGAAGGAGTACGACGCCGCGAACTTGCTTCCGCTCGCGAAGGACTTGAAGCGTCCGCTGTTGTTGGTTCACGGCACCGCGGACGACAACGTGTACTACCGGCACACACTGAAGCTCTCCGACGCGCTGTTCCGCGCCGGTCGCGACTTCGAGTCGCTGCCGCTGCCGGGCGTGACGCACATGTACACGTCGGACCCCGTGGTGATGGAGCGTTTGTGGGCGAAGACCGCCACGTTCTTCAAGACTCACTTGGGCGAACCGAAGTGAAAAAGGCAAGAGCGGCGAAGAACCTCTGGCGGCAGGGCGACGCGTACGACATGCGCCGGGCCGTGATGAAATTCCGCGCCTCGGCACGGAAGGTCCGGTTGCATTCGGTTGCGTGCTGTCGGTTCGTCGCCAAGCACATTCGCAACCCCGACAGCCTCGCGCTGATCGATCTGTTGGAGCGGCGCGCCGATGACGAATCGTTGGCCGATGCCGTGAGCACGCTCCGGCGGAAGGTGAAACGCTGGGCAGAGGGAGTCGGGCCGTTCGCGCAAAAGATCAACTGGTACGCGCGGTTCGCGGTCTGGGCGTCGACGGAACCGCAGCCGCGCGCCCCGGTTTGGGGGTTCTCGTACAGGTACGACTTCCGCGACATTCTCGCCGAGGTACTCGGTCCGCGCGGAGGCACCGCTCCATTCTTACCGGAGTGGCGCAGTGACACCGCGGTGTCACTCGCGGCACACATGTACGATTCGCGTGACTTCAGCGCGATGCCGATCCTCGCGGACGCTCTGCAAGACGCGGGTTGCGACAATGGCGGCGTTCTGGACCACTGTCGCGGCGAAGGCCCGCACGTCCGCGGGTGTTGGGTAGTTGATCTCGTACTCGGAAAAGCGTGACGCGGGCTTCGCGGGCCGCGCGTTGTCGCCGTGCGCCGCGGGCACTATGCTTATTGAACGGGCGAACCCGATGGTGCTTCCAGGCGTCTTTCGGGTGAACTCCTGGAGAGGTGGCAGAGTGGTCGATTGTGCAGCACTGGAAATGCTGTGTACGGGAAACCGTACCGAGGGTTCGAATCCCTCCCTCTCCGCTGTCTTGTCGGCCCGTGTGGCAAAAATGCTTGCCGCACGGGCCTTTTGCCTTTCTGGGACCCCTCAGACGTTCCCGTTTGTGGCAGTTTTTGTGGCACTTTGTGGCAGGAGGGTTCTCTGAGGATGGCATGTCCAAGTCCAACTCGTTCCGCGTCGGCAAGGTGACCGGCTATCTCCGCGGTCGCGTCTGGTACCTGTGTTACTTCGAAAACGGCACGCGCCGCCGGCCACGCGCCGGGGCCGAGCGGGACGCCGCCCGACAACTCGCCGCACAAGTCAACTCCCAACTCGAAACCGGCGCGCCATCCGCGCTCTCGTTCGAGCCGATCAGCATCCCCGTCCTTCGGACCCGTTGGCTCGAGCACCACGAGCAGGTGCGGCGGTCTTCGGTCCAGTCGATCGCCCGCTATCGCACGGCCACGGACCATCTGCTCCGGTTTCTGAACGAACATCCGGTGCGGCACGCCGGGCAGTTCTCGGCCACGCACGCCGCAGCGTTCGTCGGGTACTTGCGGACCATTCGTGTGTCCCCGAACGGCCACGCGAATACACCCAAACGCGCGCTGCTGGACAAGGGGGTGCGGTACGTGCTGGAGTGCTGCCGGGCGCTGTTCAACCACGCGGCCCGGCGCCGGCACCTGCCGCCGTACGTCGAGAACCCGTTCGCCGCGGTCGAGATCGACCGCATCCCCGTCGAGACCGCGCGCGTGATCGAACTCCTCACCGCGGACCAGGAACGCGCGTTCCTCGGGACGTGCGACGACTGGCAGTTCCCGGTGTTCTTGACCTTGCTTCTGACCGGGCTTCGGCCGGGCGAGTTGTGCCACCTGCTGTTACCCGACGATCTGGATCTGACGGCCGGGCTGATCCGGGTGCGGAACAAGCCCCGGCTCGGCTGGCAGGTGAAGACGCGGAACCAGCGCGATATCCCGCTGGTGCCCGCACTGGTGGACGTGCTCCGGGTTCACCTCGCGGGCCGCACCTGCGGACCCGTCTTCCGAGGGCGCAGGTGGACCGACGACAACTTGGGGTTCGATGCGTCCTCAACCGCGGCCCTGGAGCGGGAACTGGTGCGCCGTCTTACCAACCAGGATGCGATCCCAGCCGATCCCGACCGGGCCGCACGGGTGCGACTGGCCGGGCGGCTCTGGCGGGACGTCGGGGCGGTGGACGAGAACCGGGTCCGGATCGAGTTCATCCGGGCGGCGCGGAACGCCGGGCTGGTCGGCCAGACGGCTCCGAAGGTGCTTCGCCACCAGTTCGCGACCGCGCTACAAGAAGGGCGGGTGGACCCGCTGGTTCGCAACCTGCTCATGGGGCACGCGGCGGCGGGTTCGCGGTCGCCGGGGCACGGGCTCGGGATGACCGCGGTGTACACGCACACCCGACCCGAGACCGTGCGCGAGCAACTCCTCGCCGCATTCGCGGATCGTTCGGCGGTTACGGTCGCCGGCGAGTGGGTCTCGCGCAACACTATATTGATCGCCTAAATATATGATCGAAACGTGTCACTATTACTTGAGGGGCACCTTATCCGTTGTCCCTCCTCGCTGATGGCTCTGGATGGGAATTGCCGGTGCGGTTCACGACGTGATGTTGGCGAGAAAGCGCGAGAGATGTCGGACCCCGAGGTGAAAGCCGATGCGAGTCATCGAACGTCGTCGCGCAGCGCGGCGACTCGTTCGTTAATGGCGGCGAGCAGAGGCGCCCACTCCTGCTTGATGGCCGTGGAATAGTGGCGGCGGAGTTGGTCGAGGTGCGTGTACGCGACAACCGCGGCCTTCCCAGGCGCGTGGCCCATCAAGTAGCGCACGTACCCGTCCGGCACGCCCGCGTTGTTGAGCGTCGTGGCGAACAGGTGGCGCAGATCCTTCAGGGTCGCGTGCGTCGGCCACCCCAACCCGTTCGTCAGTTTCGAGAACTCGCTCTGGATGTGGTCGTAGTCCAACCCGCCCGCGTCCCGGAGCACGCCGTCTCGGATGCTGACCCGCTCGGCGGCCGACTTCGCGTTCGTCTGTTCGCACCGCGACCGATACTCGCGGATCAATTCTAGAAGTGGCGTCATGCGCAGCGGCGTTTTCTCCCGCCCCTCGGCGACCGCGCGACGTTCGAGTAGTAGTCCTTTCTCCTTCCCGGCGCGGAACACGTCCCAGAACGGCTCCAACTCCTCCAGGAGAGGGAACCGTTTGTCCCGGCGGCCCTTGGTCAACAACCCCAGTTCGGGGATGCACGGCACCGATAGCCAGCCGTCGTGCAAGTGGTCAGCGAACAGTACGCACGGCTCGGCCGCCCGCAGCCCGAAGACGAGCAACGGGACGAATAATCGGAGTTGAAACGCGTCGCAGGCGCGGATCAGGTCGATCGCCATCGGGAGCGTGACGTCGGGCGCGGCGAGCGGGTCGCCCTTGAGCACCGGCGCACGCGTGCCGGACCGCAGGAACGGGTTGCGGAACCCGTCGGGCAGGAGCCCGCCGCGGTCCGGATCGCATCCCCAGGCGAATAGCGCCCGAATGGCATCCGCAACGAACTGAGGGCTGCGCATCTGTCGCGCGGCACCGGGGCGCCCGTTACCAGTCACCTCCCTGGTCGCCAGAAATGCAGCGAATTCGAGCCGGAACTCGCGATCAACCGTTCCGGCGGTCGGGTATCTCTTGACAACATTGGGTTGACCGGCGAAGACGGTGTAGTGCCTCAAGGCACTCTCGTAGCGCCGAACGGTTTTCGGATCGACTTCTCCGGCATCGGCCCGTTGCCCGAGGTCGGCGAGGTATCGCCCGACCAGGTCTGCGTGACCGATCCGTCGGTCACTGCCCACGCCGGCCGTTCGCATCGTGGTAACGCGCTCGTCGATCGCGCGGGCGCGGGTCAGGGCCGTGAGGAGGTCGCCGTCCACGCGCTCGGACAGGTTCTTCTTCGCGCACGGATCCCACCAGTTCAGCAAGAAGTGACCGGCGCGCTGATAGACCCGGACCTTGCTCGGCGGCGCGATACCGACGGGGAAGGCAACGAACCGGCGCCACCGGTGCTTGTCGCCGTAGCGCTCCCTCCAGCCCGTCGGCGCGGTCGCCGGGTTTGTTGGTTCGGGTGGTTCTGGGGCATCCATGACTCGGGTCCGGTCGCCGCACGGTCGGGTTCCGTGCCACGGCGCCAGACTACAATCGGCCCATCACGCCGCGCTCACACGGCATGAGACTCGGTGTGAGAGTTTTCAGGGATGTCGAAGGAGATCACCGTGGACCGGATCGAGTTGGCCGAACGGCGTTACCGGCAGATCGTGCCGGAACCGGTCCAGAACTGGGCTGAGATGCCTGTTCGGGAACTCGGCATCTGGCTGAAGGACTATGTGGCGCCGCTGGTGGGCGAGTACACCGCACGGCCCAGGTTCCGGGACGCGGCCTGCTGGTCACTGCATGAGTTTCGCGCCGGCGCCAATACGCCGGCACGCCGGCAGGTCGATGCGACCGCGGCTGCGCTGACCCGTCACGCTCGCCTGCTCCGCGCGGCGCTACGGTCCCGCCGCGTCGCCACCGCGGTCGGGGAGTCCCTCCTGCCACTCCGGTTCGTCGACCAGGAACTGGTGGTTACGGGGTCAGGGGCCCGGCCGATCAGCCGCACGGTGCGCGAGGTCGATCAACTGCCCGTCATGATTGCACAGATCGAGGCGATCGCGCGGCCGTTCTGGCGCGACCTGGTCGATCCCGCGGACTACCTGGAACCGCGCGGCGCCTGGCTCCTCCGTGAAGAGCCGAGCGAGCACGTGACCGCGGGCGAGTTCGTCGTGTCCCTGAACCCCGAACTCCACGCGATCGGGGACTTCATCTCCCGCTGCCTGTTTCGCCGGGTCGAGGTTCTCGCCGAGATCCTTGAGAGAGCGGACCGGGCCGTACTGGCTTGCGTTCCGGCGCTCGGGCGTGCCGCTCCGAAACCCGTTGCTGAGGTGGCAGGCGACAGGGACCACTTGCAAGAAACGATTCGTCAACTCCACACGATTTGTGGTCCCGAGGATGAGACCGCTGTTCGCGGCTCGTGCGTCATTCTGGCACAGGTGTACGCCGCATTCCACCCGGCGCCGGACGTTGGGTGGCTCGGCCTCCCCGAGAACGTAATTGAGGTCGGACGGCACACCCTACGGCACCGTTTCACCAACACCCGGAACCCCGAACTGACGGAGAGCGTCGCCGCCGCGCTCGGCGACCTGAGACGGCTGTACGCGAACGAGCCGCCCGGACAGTCCGCACTGGAGGAGGCGGTGGCGCGGGGCGGCCTCGTCCTCACCACATCGCCTCGTGCCGTGTACTGGGAGAAGCAACGTCTCGCGATCAACTGGGCCAATAACGATCGCCCGTGGGAGATGCTCGTCGCGCTCGCCCGCAAGGGCCGGCTCGGGGCCGCCGTCGAGGAACGGGATTTGTTCCCGGACGACGCATCGCCCTCTGCAATGCCGACCTTGTTCGGGCGCCTCAAACGACTCCTCCCCGCCGAACTGTGGAAGCACATCATCCCCGGGATCAAACTCCGGTCGTATTGCCTGAAACTGGAGTCGGCACAAATCGTCGTCATCGAGAAGCCCGCCTGACCGCCCGCATCCACGTCTCGGTTCATCCCGGCCGCCCGAAAGTCTCACACCACATTGCCCGCCGCGTGAGCGCGGCGTGAGAGGGCGGCGGTACGTTCGTGTCATCGGCTTACCGGTCGGAGGCAACTCCGCCCGGCGCCACCGCGTACGGGAACCAACCGGGACCGGTGTCGGGCCGATCCGCGCGTACCGCGGGGCCGCGTTTGGCCCCGGTCGTGTCGCGCGCGAGTATCGTCACTGACCCCAGGAGACATTCCGATGTCGAGTTTCGATCCCATGCTGGTGCCCCGCAACGGCGTCATGCTGATGGTGCTGATCATCGCCCGGATCAGCACGGTCCACCAGGACCTCCGCAGCCTGGCCGACCAGATCGCCCTCTGCGAGCGGTACGTCCGAGACCGGTACTCTGGACCCGTTCAGTTCGTCCACGTCAAGAGTCAGGGGTCCGGCGAACTCCTCGACCGCGCGGAACTGGCGCAGGCCGAAGCCGAGGTCGAATCCGGCCGGTTCGACCTCGTCGTCGTCGAGGACCTCGGCCGCATTTGCCGCCGCAACCGCGCGATCGACTTCTGTGAACTGTGCGAGGACGCGTGCACGCGCCTGATCGCGATCAACGACTCCCTCGACACGTCCCGCGACGACTGGCGGCTGAACGCGCTCTTCGCGTCGTTCAAGCACGAGAGCGGCAACAAGGACACCTCGAAGCGGATCCGGCGCACCCTCCGGAACCGGTTCGAGGAGGGCGGGGTCGTGCAGACGTTCCCGTACGGCTACATCAAGCCGCCGGGCGCGAAGTCCGACGCGGACGTCCGCAAGGATCCGGACGCGGAGCCGGTCTACGAAAAGTGGTTCTCCCTGCTGGAGGCCGGCGCCAGTTACGCCGAGGTGGCCGACCGCCTGAACGCCGAGAACGTGCGGCCGGGGGTGTGGGCGGACAACGTGCGGTGGGACGGCCGCATGGTGATGCAGGTGACCCACAACCCCATCCTCAAGGGGTACCGGCGGCGGAACGAGCGGATGAGCCGTCGGGTGAACAAGACCGGGCGGCGTCCCTCGATCAAGGCGCCCGCGGACCAGCTGCTGCTGCGTCGCGCTCCGAACTTGCAGTTCATCGAACCGGACCGGTACGATCGACTGATCGCCGCTCTGGCCGCCCGGCACGGCGCGTGCGCCCGCGGGCGCAAGGCGGGCACGCCGGACACCCGCGCCGGCGTGCCGAAGAAGCGCACCGTCTGGCCCGGGCAACACATCACCTGCGGGGTGTGCGGGCGGCTGTACTACTGGGGCGGGCACGGGCAGACCGACCACATGATGTGCGCCGGCGCCCGCGACTACTCGTGCTGGAACGGAGCCACGTTCAACGGTGACGAGGCCGGTCGGCGGTTCGCCGCAGCGATCCTCGCGGCAGCGGAGGAGTTGCCCGACTTCGACGCCGCGTTCCGCGCCAAGGCCGAAGCGACGGCGGCCGGGTTGCGCTCCGGTCGGACCGAGGCGCTCAAGCGGCTCGACGCGCAACTCCGTCAGGTCAAATGCGAACTCGCGAACGTGACCGGTGCGGTCGCGAGCATGGGGTTTAGCGAGGCGCTCCGGACGAAGTTGACCGAGACCGAGGGAGCGAAGGCCAAACTCGATGCCGAGCGCGCGGCGGTCGTCGCGCAACCGGACGAGGCGCCGGACATCCCGCCGGTCGAGGTGCTCAAGGAGAAGGCGCGGGCCGCGGTCGGTCGGATGGCGTTCTGTGATCCCGAGTTCGGGCGGCTCATGCACCAACTCGTTCCAAAGATCGAGGTGTTTCCGTACCGGTTGCTCGACGGCGGCGCGGTGGTGCTCCGGGCCAAGCTGACCATCACGCTCGCGCCGCTCCTCGGCCGCGCCGCCGGGGCCGTGAGCGAACTGGTTACCCGCGAGGTCACCGTCGATCTGTTCAACCCACCGCAGCGCGTTGCGTATCGCGAGCGCGTGGTCGCACTCCGGGCCGCGGGCCGGACGGAGTACGAGGCCGCGGCCGAACTCGGGCTGACCGTCACCGCGGCGCAGCGGGCGATGGCACTGCACCGGATGATGACGGAAGCCGGGATGACCGACCCGTACCAACTCGTCACGAACCCACCCGAAGGAGAGAGCAAGGTCCGGCGCCACCGCCACGCCCGGTTCGAGTTCAAGCCGCTGCCGGGCTACCCTGCCTGGCCGATCGTCAGCGCGTGATCGTTGTCTTCAGTGACCCGGCGCCCCGCACAACGGTTGTGCGGGGCGTTTTCGTTTTCCCATTCGGAGGCCCCAATGTCCGACGAGATCGGACCGGAAGAGCGCGCCCGCCGCGCGCTCAACGCGTTCCTCGACCGGTTGGTCCGAACGGTCGTGGAGGAACTCGTTGAGCGCGCACCGCGCCCCGCCCAACAGCCGGACCCGTTGCACCCCGTACTGCCTGTCTCTCAGCTCCGCGAAGGTGAAGACGGGTGACTTCGCCCGGTCGGCAGCGTGCCGATCAGGGCGGTTCCATTGGCCGAGAGGAGGTTCCGACATGTTGACTCCCGGTAATCACAAACTCGGTGGTCGCTTGATCTGGGGGTTCGGACTGCCGTCCGGCACCCCGGACACCTGCCCGGGTTTATCAAGCGCCTGTCAGCCTCACTGCTACGCCGTCGCGGTCGAGCGCTACCGGCCCGCGGCCGCGGCGCGCTACCGCGCCAACCTGATTCGGTCCCGGCGCCGCGACTTCGCGCGCCGGATCCGCGCGCACTTGATCGCCCACGGAGTGCGCGTCGTGCGCGTTCACACCGGCGGCGATTTTTACTCGGTTCGGTACGCCCGTAAGTGGCTGGCGATCATGCTCCACAGCCCGCGTGTCCGGTTCTATTTCTACACCCGGTCGTGGCGGGTGCCGGCGATCAAAACGGTGATCGACCGCATGGCCGCGTTGCCCAACTGCCGTGCGTGGTACTCGGCCGATGTCGATACCGGCGCGCCCACGAGCGTTCCGCCGCAAGTGCGCGTGGCGTGGCTGATGACCGAATCCACCGACGTTCCGCCGCAGGGCACCGACCTGGTGTTTCGCGTTCGGCGCTTGCGGCGGCCCGAGCCGGCTCCCGGACCGTGCGTGTGCCCGGCCGAAGATGGCGTTCCGCGCGCGCCACGCGTGACGTGTGAACGGTGCGGGCTTTGCTGGCGCTCGACGCCCGCCGCGCGCGTCTCGTTGCCGGTGATCGAACCCGGATCGTGATCGGTCCCTTCGGCCGATCGGGAGGTGACCGTGATCATCGAGTTGGAGCACCTCGTTCTGACCCGCGCGCTGTCCGTAATCGATCTCGAAACCACCGGCACGGACGTCAGGGAGGACCGGATCGTTGAGGTCGCCGCGCTGACCGTTTACCCCGGCGGGAAGACGGTTCCCTTCGTGCAGAGGGTACATCCCGGGCGCCCGATCCCCGCCGGCGCGAGCGCTGTTCATGGGATCCGCGATGCCGATGTCACCGGCGCACCCGCGTTCGCAGCCATCGCGCCCGATCTGTTCGCCGCGCTCGTTGGTTCCGATATCGCCGGGTTCGGAATCGCGAACTTCGACGTGCCGTTGTTGATGAACGAGTTCGCCAGAGTCGGGCTGCCGTTCCGCGTGGGCGGTCGCGCGATTCTGGACGCGCTGGTCGTGTTCCGGCGCCACGAACCGCGCGACCTGACCGCCGCGGTTCGGCACTACCTCGGCGCCGAACGCGCGAGCGCCCACGCGGCGCTGGCGGACGCAAAATACGCGCTGGCCGTGCTAGACGCTCAGGTGGGGCGGTACGGACTGCCGCGCGATCCCGCCGAGTTGCACGCCACCGTCGCCGAGGTCGATGTCGGCGGCGCGTTCCGCCGCGACCCGGCCGGGGTGGTGGTGTTCGGGTTCGGGAAGTATCGCGGGCGCCCGCTGGCCCAGATCGCGTCCGAAGACGCCGGCTACTTGCGCTGGATTCTGCGCCAGGCGTTCCTGGACGATGCGCTCGCGCTCGTGCGCGCCGCCCTCGCGGCGACCGGCACGGGCGCTAAATAACAGTCAAAAAAGTGTCATTATGATACGAGGGGCCGGTTAGCCCGGCGCTCGTTGTCATCGCCCACCCAGCTGATCGCGCGCAGTTTGCGCGCGGCTCTCCACGACACGTCCCAAGGAGGTCGAACTAATGAACGCGCTCCGTTCGCCGAAGCCCGATTCCGTCCGGGAGAAGTTCGCTCAAGCCCGCAGGGAATTGTCGGCCGCACTCATCGAACGCGATGAGGAAGTGGATCTCGTCCTGACCGCGCTGTTGGCCAACGAACACGTGTTACTCGTCGGCCCACCGGGGTGCGGCAAGTCGCTGTTGCTCGACGCGGTGATGAACTGGATGAGCGTCCGCAAGTTCTCGATCCTGCTCACGAAATTCACAACAGTAGAGGAGGTGATGGGGCCGGTGAGTCTGGCCGCGCTCAAGGCCGACCGCTACCGCCGCGTCACGACGGGGCGCCTGCCGGAAGCCGAGGTTTGTTTCACCGACGAAATCTGGAAGGCGTCCAGTGCGATCCTCAACACGCTCCTGAAGGTGCTCAACGAGCGCGTGTTCGAGAACGACGGCGAGGCCGTGAAGGTGCCGTTGCGGCTCGCGGTCGCGGCGAGTAACGAGTGGCCGTCGCCCGATAGTGGCAAGGAACTGGCCGCGATCATGGACCGGTTCCTGTTCCGCAAGGCGGTGCGCCCGATCGGCTCGCAGGCCGGGCGCCAGCGGCTCCTGTGGCACCGGGACCACACGCCCAAGTTGTCCGCCACGATCACACCGCCCGAGGTCGATCGGGCGCACGCCGAGGTCGCGGCACTGCCCTGGTCGAACGCTGCGAAGGACGCGCTGGAGACGATCCTGCGCGAGTTGGCGCGCGAGGGCGTGGTGCCGGGCGACCGGCGCCAGTTCAAGACCGTCACCGCGGTCCGGGCGTTCGCGTACCTGTGCGGCGCCGACGGGGTCCGGCCCGAACACCTCGAAGTCGCGCAACATTGTTTGTGGGATTCGCCAGAGGAGCAGCCGCAGAAGGTGGCTCAGGTGATCGCGAAGGTCGCCAACCCCACCGGGATGCGCGTTACGCAACTGCTCCTCGAAGTGGAGTCGGTGCTGGCCGCGACCGACGTGCGCAACCTCGCCGACGCCGCGAGGGCTGCGGCGAAATTGGGAGAGATCGACAAGCAGCTCTCGACACTCGCCGGCAACGGTCGGTTGGAGAAGGCGCGCGCGTACCTGAAGGACCAGCTCAGGAAGCTCAAGCTCGCCAGCATCGAAGCCGTTTGAGTACGCACCCGCTGTCAACCGTGACCGGCGCAACGACCGCAACTCGGTCGTTGCGCCGGTTTTGTTTTCCACTCACAACGGAGTTCGTCATGGACCCGAACGAGTTGTTGAAGTTGCTCGATCTGAGCGCGAAACCGGCTCGGCCGCCGGACCGCGCGGCACCGCACGCCATAATCGGCACGGCCGATTTCGAGAGCGTCGAGACGGCCGGTCCGACCGCGCTGGAGGTCGATGCGTGGGGACTGCGCCGCGGGCGGGAACTGATTGCCGAAAGTGAACGACTCCAGAAATCCGGCACCGACGAGTTCGCCGCGGCGGACTTTTTCGCGGCGGCATTCGAGCCGGAACCGAAGTTGATGGACTCGTGCGCCGACCCGCGGCGGCGCGAGTTCCTGGCGCAGATGCTCGACACACCGGAGTACCGGGCGCTGCACTCCGACACCCGGCTCGACGACACGGCCGCGAGCATTGCCGCGGGGCACTTCGCGGAGCAGTTCGCCAAACTCAAGAAGGACGACGCGACGAAGGCGGGCGGTTCGGCACCCGCGGTGGTCGGTGGCGAAGGCGATCTGGAGCACGAAATGACGGCCCTGCGTGCGGTGGGTAAGGCCGTCGTCGAGGCGAGCAAAGAGGTGAGCGATCTGAAGGACGCGGCAACCGCGATGGGTTTGGGGCCGGGCGAACCGGGGAGCAACGACCCGCGGGCCATCGCCGAGCTTTTCAGACGGGTGCGCAACGACCCGGCGCTGCGAAGGATCAGCGAACTCGCGGGCCGGTTCCGCCGCGTCGCGCAGTCGAAGCAGCGGCAGAAGGTCTCCCACGGCTTGGACGACGTGGTCGGCGTCGAGCCGGGCGGCGACATCGGGCGGCTCTTGCCCTCGGAGTTGGTGCGCCTCGCGGTGCCGGAGTTGGAACTCGACACCTTGCGCCGGCTCGTTGAACGTCAAACTCTCTGTCGGGAGCACCACGCTGTCGAGCCGGTCGGGAAGGGGCCGGTCCTGATTGTGACCGATCAGAGCGGGTCGATGGAAGGCGCCAAGGCGCACACCGCGAAAGCCCTCGCGCTGGCGCTGGCGTGGGTGGCACGGCAACAGCGCCGGTGGGCGGGCTTGGTCGCGTACAGCGGTGGATCCGGCGAGCGACTCCTGGCGCTGCCACCCGGTCGGTGGGACGAGTCGGCGCTGTGCGACTGGCTCGCGGCGTTCATCGGGCGCGGGTCGGACTTGGATCTGCCCATCGAAGAACTGCCCCGGATGTACAAGGAGATCGGCGCCCCGACGGGAGTGACCGATGTGGTGATGGTGACCGACGCGCGGTGTCGCATTCCGGCCGACCTGCGCGACCGGTTCCTCGTCTGGAAGCGCGCGACGAAGGCGCGCGTCGTCGCGCTGGTGATCGACAACCCGCCCGGTGATCTGGCGCTCGTCAGCGACGAGGTCCATTCCGTTCGGGCCCTCGATCCCGCGGGCGATGCCGTCGGCCGCGTCCTGTCGCTTTGAGGTTCGCGCGGCGTTTACCGCCACGGTTCACAGACCCGACCCGGCGGATGGTCTGCCGGGTCGCTTCGTTTCTACTCGCGAAGGAGGTTGCCCGTGACCGCGACCGTTCCGTTACCGGTGCCCGTGGGCGCCGGTACCCGTTTACTCGGCGAGGTGATCGCCTGGGCGTGCCCCGGCCTCGCCGTTCCGCACGCCGACCTGGTGCGCGCGCTCGAAGCGGCCGACCTCGATCCGGGGGTGGCGCGCGAACTGGCCCCTCGGCACGCGTTCGCCCGCGCGTGCAAGAAACTCAGCGACCAGCGCATCATCCGCCCCGTCGCCGAGGACACGACCACCATCAAGTTCCAGTTCACCCAGGAGACCCGCGAGGACGACCGCTACGAGTACACACTGGAGACCACACTCACGCTCGACAAGCAAACCGGGAGCGTGTCCTGCGCGCTGCCCGGCCTCGCCACCGCGGCGCAAGAGGAACTCGACCGCTGCATCGCGGTGCGTACGGGTTCGGACGTGACGCGCGTGGTGCAGAAGTTGTTCGAGCGCCAGGCGGACCTGTTCGGCATTCGACCGGGTGGCGGGTGCTACTTCGTCCCACAACAACACGCCGGCTTCACCGACAAGATCCAGGAGTTCCTCAACCGCGTGGGCGGGCGACTGCTCCGGTTCCCCGTGCCGGCGGGCACCGAGGAAGGTGACCGTTCGGTCACCCAGGCGGTGGCCGACGGACTCGCGGCTGTGGTCGCCGAGCACCGCGCCGCGGTGGCGCAGTTCGGGACCGACACGCGGGCCGACACGCTCCAGCGCGCCGCCGAGAAGATCCGCACGACCAAGTTCAAGTTGCAAACCTACGCCGAGTATCTCTCGGGCGAGCGCGAGCGGCTGGACCTGGCGGTTGCCGACGCCGAGCGTGCGCTGCGTGCGAAGGTCGCCGAGATCGCGGGCGAGTCCGCCGAACCCGCCGTGTGAGCGCGAACCCGCTGTCGTTTCCGGGCCGGTCCATTGTGGACCGGCCTTCTTCGTTCCCTTTCGTCCCATTCCGGGAGACTGCGATGGCGAATTGCCGTGTGTGTGTGCGGGACCGGACGGTGCTGATCCTCTCTGCGCCCGCGTTGTGGCCGGTGTGGCCCTTTCTACCCTTGGTGCGCCGGCGTCCCGGCCGAGCCGAGGAACTGGGCGTCGTGTTCGACGCGCGGGCCGCCGGGCTGACCGGCTTCAGCACGACCGTGTACCTCACAAACCTATTTTTCCTGCCGTCCGACCTGTCCGCGTTCCTGGCGCTGCCGCACGAGAGGTTCGACACCGCTGAGGAACTCGCACGCGCCGGCTGGCGGGTCGACTGACCTTAACGCTCCACCACCCGATCCGAGGAGATTCCATGATCGCGTTCCCGCGCAGGCTTGCCCGGCGGTTCCGCGCCGCGTGCGCGAAGTGCATCTCCGGGCGTCCGCGCGGCCCGGCCCCGTGCGTCGTGATCCGGCAGGCGAACGGCCGCATCACGCTCACCGCGACCTTCCCCGAAGTAACGCTCGAATTTGGCTGCGCCGCGCCCGCGCGTGGCCTCACCGAGATTCTGGTTGTGCCGATGACCGCGATCGAGACCGTCGCGGCCAACTCCGACGAGTTGGTCGAGTTCGACGCGGGCGAAAACCTCGACGGCGTCGCGCGATGGGCCGGGGACGGCGCCCCCGGCTCGGTTCCGGTGACATTCGTGCTGCCCGGCAAGCAACACGACCCGCTCCCGCGACCGGAGACCAAGCCGGTCGCAGCCCGCGTACTCGTCGCGCTGCACGAGGCGGGGCGCACGTCCAGTCGCGAGGACGGGCGGTTCGCGCTCAGCCGGGTCCAGGTCTGCGGCGCGAAGGGCCGGGTCGTCGCCACCGACGGGAAAATCGCGGTTCTCTTCGATGGGTTCACGTTCCCGTTCACCGGAGACGTACTGGTCCCCGCAGTCCCACTGTTCGGTTCGCCCGAAGTGCGCGACGAGACCGAGGTGCGCGTCGGTCGCACGGCTTCCCATCTGGTCGTGTCCGCGGGCGACTGGACGGTGTGGCTCGCCGTCGCGCCCGCCGGCAAGTTTCCGGACGTGGCCGGCGTAGTTCCACGGCACGCGCCGACGGCCGTGGCGCTCGACCGCGGCGACGCGGCCGCGCTGCTCCCACAGTTGCCAGGACTACCGTGCCAGGGGCACGAACTCCGGCCAATCACCCTCGACGCCGACGGTATCCTCGCAGTTCGCGCCCGCGACGATAGCGGCACCGTGAAGGAGGTTCTTCTGGCCCGGTCGTCCGTCGCGGGGCCGGCAGCGCGAGTGGCTCTCGACCGGCGGGCGCTGGCCCGCGTACTCGCGCTCGGCTGCACCGCGCTGCGCATCAGTCCCGACAAGTCCCTGGTCGGCGATGGCGACGGCGTCACCGTGCGCGCCGCGCTCCTCGACCCGGAACTGACCGTGGCACCCGAACCCCGCGCGCCCGGTCCCGACGCGATCGTCTCAATCCCCGCCCCCAACCCGAAAAGGAGTACGACTGTGAAACCGCACGAACCGAACGGCCCCGCGCCCGGCGGCCGGCACGACCCGCCCGCGAACGACGCGCCCGACCCGCTCGTCGCCGCCGAGGAGTTGCGCGCGGCGCTGGCCGACGCCGCGACGAAGGCCACCCGACTGGTCGCCGCGCTGAAGGCGTCGAAGAAGGAGCAGAAGGTGCTGGCGAACGTGCTCACCAACCTGAAGCAGTTGAACCTCGGCACCGGAGGCCCGCGATGACCGCGCTCGTCACACAACGGGTCCACCGGCTGGCCGGCTCGCTCGCCGAACTGAAGATCAAGGTCCGCGCGGCACTGGCGACCGAACTGGCCGGCGCTGTTGGGGGCGCAGTCCGCGACGTACTCGTTGCCGCCCTGGTCGACCGCGTGTTCGTCAACACGACCCGGCCCTCGACGCACCACCCGGCGCCGCGCCCGGGCGGGTGGCGCGAGGACGAGTACGAGGAGCGCGATCGCTGGGGCGAACCCAAGGATCCGTGGTCCGACCCCGACGACTACGACGCTCGCGCCCGCACACCCGCGCGGTATGGGCACGCCGACCGCGACGAGCCGGCACCAACGTCCGCGGTTCCGACGGCCGCGGCGCTCGCGGTCGGGGTGAACGTCGCGCGGTGGTGGCTGGCCCGCCAGGGCACGCTCACCGCCGCCATCGGCTTCGGCGTGCTGGCGACGGCGCTGGGTCTGGCCGGCGGCCCCGTCGCCGGCGCCGCGCTCGCTGTACTTGCCGCCGCGACCGATGTACTCACCGCCGAGTCCGTACTCGCACGCCTCGATCCGACCTGACACGAGCAACTTCCGTCACCACGACCCTCACGCACGCGTCTCCGCCCGTACCCGCCCGGTCTCGTCATGGGGCCGGACGCAGCCGGGGAGGTCGCGCGCCTGGGCTCGCGTCGTGACATTCCCGCAACACGTATTCACCAGAACCACCACCCAAGAACCGGAGAACCAGACCATGTCCGCGACCGACACGATGAACGGCAAGCCGCAGCGCAAGCAACTGGCCGACCAACTCGACCGCCTCGACGGGATCATCGACGCCCTGGCCGACGGGCTCAACCAGGCGGTGGCCGACGCCGCCCGCGAGGGCACCCGGCTCGCCGTCAAGGACGCCATCGTCGAGATCATGACCAACCCCGAACTCCGCGCCATGCTCGCCCCCGAGCGGCCCGAACCCGCACCGGCGGTCGTCGCCCCGCCGCCCGCGGCCGCGCCGGCGCCGAAGAAGCCCGGCCCGTGGGCGAGGCTCAAGGCCCGGATCACCGCCGCGCGTGATGCGTTGACCGGTGCGGCCACGAAGACGAAGGAGGCGGTGACGTCCCGGTGCCGGGCCGCGAGCGACGCGGTGGCCGCAGTCGGCACGGTCGCCGGCGAGGCACTCCCGCTGCGCCGGATGCTGTGCGTGGGCCTCGGCGTCGGGCTGGTGGTCGGCATCGTCTGCCTGGTCGTGCCGCACGCCGCCGCGGCGGCCGTCAGCGCGGTGAGTGTCACGACCACGACCGTCGCCGTCCAGACCGGGAGCTGGTTGAAACGCGCCGCCCGCCGCTTCGGCCTCGTGAACTGACCGGAAGCGGCGGAAAGGGTTCAGTCGAATGAGCGCGTTCGGTGAAGGAAATCGGCCGGTCAAGTACGCGCCTTCGGGCGCGTGCGTCAGCCCGTGCGATAACCCAGAATCGAACGCCACTCTCCGATCGAATCTCATCCGCCAACTCCGACTTCGTGACCGCCGTTCCCGTACCACTCAACCCCCACATCCCGGAGACCGCCATGCTGTACCTGATCGCCGCCATCTTCTTCGCTCTGATGGTGTTCGACGCCGCCCGCGAGATGCCGTAGGTTCGCCCCACAGACTTTCACACAGGAGCCACCGTGGCCAAGACCGTGGTGATCGACGAGATCCACGTGACGATCCGCGTCCCCAACGACCTGCCTGAGGTCCAGGCCGACGAGGTTCACCGGGTGCTCACCGGCGAGGACTTCATGAACCGCCTGCGCCGGGCCGTGCGGGCCGCGCTCCGGGCCTTCCGGAACTGGCCGTCGCTCGCGTGTCACTGACCCGATGACATCACCAGATCCGTGTCCGTCCCACCAGCTCCCAACTGGGAGCTGGTGGGACGGACACGATCTTCGACTGGCAACTCGCGACGCTGATCACGCGGTCTTTTCTTTAGCTATCGGGTGGGTGGCGACGGTCGGAATCGAACACGATCTCACTTCCGGCCGGTTTGTTGCCCGCCCTCAGCTCGGGCCCGAAACACCGCGAGTGGCTCCGCGTGCCGCGCCAACGAACGCCGCGGACGCGATCAACGCGGGCTCAACGCCTTTCGGCGTCACAGACTTCTTCACAGGGGATCTGCTGCCCTCACTTCGTGCGCAGAATGAGATCGACTTCCCCGACCTTCGATGCGTTTGGGCCGAACAGTCGAGTCTGAGTTTGCCCCTTCTTCACCGGGCGCGATTCGGCGGAGTGCCTTGTTGGTGAACACTTCGGTCAGCACTTCCTGCGTCGCGGTGTAGGTGAGTTCCCGGCGATCCATGCGAACGTAAACTGTCGTGTTGGACGACAAATGTGGCGCTGCCCGTTCAAAGACGAGTTGGAGGAGATGACGGTACTCGGCTCGGTGTTCAAACTTGTCTCGATACTGACCCTCGGCTCGTAACGCGTCCGCCCGCCCAAGAGCCACAACCGCAGCCACTGGTCGTAGTGGTAGTTCGTCACACCGAAGTACGGCGGGGAAGTCAACAGGAGTTTCGCGCGAGGCGCGCCGCGAGTGGCCAACTCCGGGAGCAACCGCACGTTGTCGTTGAGATACACACGGCTCGCCGCGCTGAACAGCGCGGTGTCCCGCCCAGCGAACGGGTCCAGAACCGCGTCGCCCGTGCATGTGTTCTGGGCCACGACCCCGTCCGTGAATGCGGTGGGGAATATCGCATAGCACGGGCCAAACTCCTCCCACCGCGCAGTGGCCGGGTTGGAGATTCGGGCGCGTTGCACGGGCGTTTACTCCGCCATCAGTGTCCGCGTCAACTGCTGCAGTACTTTGGTTCCAGTTTCAGCGGGATCACCGCCTGGGCGTGGGCGGCGATGATCGGGTTGAGCGAGTTCGAGTAAAGTCCTTCCGCTCAGGGCCAACATGGGTGACCATGCAGTCAACGAATGGCAGCCACCCTCGGACGAGAACGGCCACCATTCCTTGATGCCGATTTCGTGTCGGAAATGCAACCTCTTTCAGAGGTTAAGACGAGAAGCGAGTGCGTACCCACGGCGGGTTCTCAACACACAGGGGCAACGGGGTGTCCGGCACGCCCCGCACGCCCCGCTCGACGTGTACTCCTGAAAGCCGCTCGTGAGGGCGCGGCTCGCCGTCCTATGAGGCGACCGCCTGTGCCTGTTGCTCCTCGGCGACCTGGACGAGACGCACGCTGTTCGTATCGCACCTGACGGTCAGGACGGGGTAAAGAACGAGGGACGGCCGCACGACCGACGAATGGAAGATTCGCCCGGACCGGAGCGATAACCGCCGGCTGACGGCGGTGTCCGGTACGCGGTGGCCGCATTGATGCAGAGTTTCTCACTCCCCGGCTCCGAAGTGAAACGGGGCGCCAAGGCCCGCGTCGGCTTCGCCGCGTTGCAGCGGAAAACGCGAAAATGAACAGCGTCGGATTCTAGAACAGCTCTTCCACTGGGGTTCCGGTCGGGAGCATTTTCATCGGGCGGCCCTGCGCGACGAATTCCTCGTGCGGGTCGAGTCCCAGCGCGTGGTAGACCGTGGCGACGAAGTCCGCGACGGACACGGGGCGTTCTTTGGGCACGGCCCCGAGACGATCGCTGGCACCGATCACCTGTCCCGTCTTCACCCCGCCCCCGCCCAGCGTGAGGCTGAAGCAGTTCGACCAGTGGTCGCGCCCGGGCCCCTGTTTGTCCTTGTTCAGCTTCGGGGTGCGCCCGAATTCGCCGGCCGTGATGACGAGCGTGGTGTCGAGTAACCCGCGCTCGTCGAGGTCGTTCAACAGGGCGGAATAGCACCGGTCGTAGATCGGCAACTGCTGGTCGAGGTGCCCGAAGATCCCCCAGTGGTGGTCCCAGGCGTAGATCCCGGTGTCCACGTACCCCTGAATGGTGACGAACCGCACACCGGCCTCGATCAACCGGCGGGCCAGGAGCATACCCTGCCCGACCCGGTTGCGGCCGTACGCGTCGCGGACGGTGGCCGGTTCTCGCGACAGATCGAACGCCTCTTTGGCCTTCGGCGAGGTCGCCAGTTGAAAGGCGTGTTCGGTAAATGTGTCCCGCGCGCGAGCGGACTCGGGCGCACTTTCTCGCTCGGCCTGGTACCGGTCGAGTGAGCGGAGCAGCGTCTTGCGCCCGGCGAGTCGGCTCACATCGACTTCGGGGTCCGGCTCGAACTCCCGCACCGCGAAGGTCGGCGAGTTCGGATCCTGGGTGAGCACGTACGGGTCGTATTGGCGCCCGAGGAACCCGCCGAACCCGGGGGCACTGTGGGCGGGGTGCTTCATGTTCCCCATATGCACGAACGGGAGGAACCGGGAGTCCAGCTTCTGCTGCATGCTCAGAACCGCGCCGATGCCGGGGGCCTGGAGGTTCTTGTCGACCGGGCTGCCGCACATCAGATGGACGTCGCCTTCGCCGTGATCGACGGGTTTGGCGGTGTACATCGAGCGGATCAGGGAGAACTTGTCCGCGCAGGCGCGGAGCTTCGGCAACTGGTCACTCAGTTGCAACCCGGTCAGGTTGGTCGCCGCGGGGGAGTAGTTCCCGCGGACGTCGTCCGGCGCGTCCGGCTTCATGTCGAACATGTCGATGTGACTGGCGCCGCCTTGCAGGAACAGGAAGATGACGTTGATCTGCTTCTTGCCGCGACCCCTCGACTCGTCCGCCAGCACTCGTGGCAACGACAGCCCCAGCGGAGACAGAACTCCGAGGGACAGGCCCCCGAGTGTGAAAAAGTCCCGACGAGTGACGGGACGCGAGGCAAGGCTCATGGAAGTTCACCGATCTGTGGATGGACTCTCGGAGGAGGTCGGTTCCGGTCGTAAAGGTCCACAGGTCGCGCAGTTGATCTGGTCGGTGCGAGCCTTTTCGGCGACGTTGGCGGCATGCCTAACTGTCCATTGGCATTGCAGCGAACTGGGACAGCAACCGGAAGACCTGATCCTCCATCACTTGAAGGCAGCTACGATACGCTGCGCCTCGACCTCGGACGAGAAGTACCCGATTTGGGGAAGGAACGTCTCGGCGCGGATCTGCTCCGAGACCCGCTTGTCCTTGTCGATCACGTACCAGCTCCAGCCCCAGTGTTTGCCGTCCACCGTAACGGTGATCATTCGCGACTCCTTCCCCGTCAGCCCCTCGGCAAGCTTTGCGCGGGCTTCCTTCGTCAGGTGAAGTGTCACCATGTAATTCACGCCGAGACCATTCTTCGTGAGGTCGTGTTTGGTGAGCTTCGCCTCGGAGACCTCCTTGTTGGTGAGCACCAGGGCCGGCTTCGTGTGCGGATACACGACGTCGCCCTCGGCCTCGCTCGCCGGAATCCCCTCGGCTTCGGTCACTCCTTTGATCGGTTTGAGCTCGACCCAGCGGAGTTCGACCTTGGCCTTGTTCTTCGGCTCCTCGGCGGCGAGGAACAACCCGCTTGCGGTGAGCACCGCGATTCCGAGCGTGAGAGCGATGCGAGTGGACATCTGCGGCCTCCAGTTTCGTTTCGCGCACGGATTTTAACGGACGCATGCCGAAACCGCATGCAAAAAGAGTTGAAGGTTCCGGGCCGCCGGCCTGACGCGAAGCAAGCCGAACAACACCGACTTCAAGCCTTCGGGTAAACGCGTGCCCGTCCTCGTTTACCCCCCAGCGAGTAGCAGGGGCGCGGGCCTTCGGGCGAAGTGAGCCTCGACGGCCGCGGTCACGAACGCGAACACGATCCGCTTCTGCTGCCGACAGGTCTCGATCACGCTCAGGAGCGTTTCCACGAACCGGCTCCCCCGCTCGCTCTGGGTGCCGAAGGACAGCTTCCGCCAGATCACCGCGTGCCGCAGCGACCGCTCGCTGGAGTTGCTCGTCGGCTCGACCCCGACGTGGTCCAGGAACGTCCACAACCAGTCCCGGTGCCCGGCTCCGTTGTGACGCCCGCACTGACAATTACTTCTTCTGCTTCAGTGCCGCGGTCGGCATCTGCGCGGCCGTGTCCTTGAGCCAGCGCCCGAGTTGTTCGTCGAGGTTCGCGGCCACCTTCGGTTTCTGGGCCGCGAGGTTCTGCTTCTCGCCGGCGTCGTTCGCGAGATCAAAGAGTTCGAGCGAGTTGTCATCGTAGCGGCGGATCAACTTGTACTGACCGGAGCGGACCGCACCGCCCGGGCGGTTGGCCTTGTGCCATGCGTAGTGCGGATAGTGGAAGTAGAGCGTGTCGCGGTCCAGCTTCTTGCCTTCGAGCAGGGGACGCAACGACACGCCATCAAGCGTTTCGTTCCGACCCAGTTTCACGTCGGCCGCGTCGAGAATCGTCGCGGACAGGTCCATGCTGACGACCGGCGTATCGTCGGTCGAGTTGGGGGTCACCGGCTTCCCGGCGGCGACCACACCCGGCCAGCGAACGATCAGCGGCACCCGGAGTCCACCCTCGTACAGATCGCCCTTGCCCGACCGCAGCGGCCGGTTGTCCGTCGCTCCGTCCCAACCACCGTTGTCGCTCGTGAAGATGACGATGGTGTTGTCCGCGATGCCGAGTTTGTCGATCTCGTCGAGAACCTTCCCGATCGCCCGGTCGGTCGCCTCGACCTGGGCAGCATAGACTGCGTTCTTGAGGCCCGGTCCCTCCTTGCCCTTGTACTTCGCGATCAGATCCTCGGGTGCTTCGAATGGGTAGTGCACGTTGTACGGCCACAGGCAAACAAACATGGGCTTCTTGTGGTTGCCCCGCATGAAGCTAACGGTCTCGTCCGCGAGCCGGTCCTCCAGGTACTCGCCCTTCTTGCGCGGCTTGATCGCGGGGATCCGGTACGGGTCGAAGTACGACGGCGGCCCGCCGAGTCCGCAGCCGCCGACGTTGACGTCGAACCCCTGGTGCTCGGGCCAGAAGTCCGGGCCGCCCGCGTTCGGATCCTTGGGATCGAGTTCGCCCGAGAGGTGCCATTTGCCGAAGAACCCGGTGGCGTATCCGGCTCCCTTGAGGTGCTTCGCGAGCGTGACGGTCTTGAGCGGCAGTACGTGTTCGGCGGCGGGCGGTTGGAGCTTTCGATCCTTCGGCCAGAACGCGGGTCCATCCTTGCCGTGCTGCGTGATGTGCAGTCGCGCGGGCGACACTCCGGTGATCAGCGCGCCGCGGGTCGGTGAGCAGACGGGTGAGGCCGCGTACGCGTTTGTGAAACGGACGCCTTGTTTCGCGAGAGCGTCGAGGCGCGGGGTGTTGAGTCGCTCGTTGCCCTGACAGCGCAGGTCCATCCAGCCCAGATCATCGACCATGATGAGCACAACGTGCGGCGAGTCGGCGCGAGTAAGACCCGCCGACAGGGCAACAACAGTGGCGAGGGCCGCGAGCATCCGGGCGATGCCGATACGGGGGTTCATTGGTGGCTCCGGTGTGTCGAGTCGTCGGGAGTTGGTGCCGCTCGGCCCACCCGAGCCGACCATTACTGCTTCTTCCGCAACTCCACCATCTCCGTCGCCAGCGCGTCGCCGAGGCGGACGAAGAACTTGCCGCTGCCCATGTAGTGGTAGGGGCGGTCGCTGCCGATCTGCGAGAACTCCACGGGCTTCTTGCTCCACGTCCCGTCTTTCCACATCGCCAGCGCGTCGAGCGCGTAGAACGGGTAGCTCTCGACGCTCGCGACGGTGCCCTTGAACTCCGGTGCCGCGGCCGCGGCGCGCTGACCCAGGGAAACCGGATTCTTGTCAACTTCCTCTTTGGTCGCGCCGGTGCCCAGCACGCCGATCACAAAGGGCAGGTTCGGAACCTTGTACTCGTTCCGCACGTCCTTCACGAAGGCGATCATGTTCGTCTTGTAGTTGCCATGGAACGCCGGATCGAACTGGTCGTTGAAGCCCTGGAACCAGACGAACCCGGCGATCTCGTAACCGGCACCGGCGTCGTACTCGGGGTGGTGCTTCTTCAGATCCTTGAGCACGTCCCGGACGGCCTCGTTCATCAGCCGGTAGTTGAGGCCGGCGTTGTCCTTGATCTTCTGCGCGTCTTTGCCGTCGGCTTGCGCTTTACTCAACTCGTACGGGCCGGCGGACGGGGGGCGGAAGTCGTAGTGGAGGGATTTGCCGCCCCACGAGGTCTTGATCAACAGAATCGGTGCATCGACCTTCTGCTCAAGCGCGAGGCCGAACCCGAGTTCCGGACCGATTTTCTCGGGGCTGGCGCCGTACCCCACGGTGAGCGGCCCCGATCTTTTGTGCCCGTCGGCGATAGACGTGATGTAAACCCGTTTGGAGATGGCGAACGCGTCCTTGATCTTCTTGGCCCGGGCATCGACCTTCGCCTGGAGTTCCTTCAACTCGGCTTGTGCCGCCGCAATCTTGGCGTCGCCGGTGATCTTCTTCGCACGCAGGTCGCCGTCCAGTGCGTCGCGCTTGACGCGGACCTCGAGCATGTCCCTCGGATCCCCAGGCGCAATCGCACCGTCTTTGAAGATCAACTTCGCGAGTTGCTTGACACCAGGTTCCTCCGCCGTCAGCAGGGCCGGAATGGTTGGGTATTGAGCGTGGCCGACCATGTTCGACTGGCCAGCCATGATATAGATCTGGAGTTTCTTGGGCGGTTCCGCGGCGGCGCTCGGTTCCGAACCGAGCGACACGAGCAGCGCGACACACCAAGGAACAAACGGTACTCTCGACATCGTGACGAACTCTCGGAGGGGAAGCAATCCGAACTCGGTTGCTCGGCCATCTCCTCGGGCTAGCTGAGGAGTTCCGGCCGAACAACTCCGGTGCCGGTGAGGGGCAGCGGCCTGCCGGTGGGATCGTTGAAGGTACTCTCCGGGTCGATACCCAGGAGATAGAAAGCCGTCGCGAGGATGTCCTTCGGGGAGACCGCCGCTTCAATCACATCGCCCGCGTGTTTGTCGGTGCGCCCGATGAGTTTGCCGCGCCCCATGCCGCCGCCCGCGTAGACTTGCGAGTACGCGCGCGACCAGTGGTCCCGGCCTCCGCCCTTAGGCTTCGTGTCGATCTTCGGCGTTCGACCGTGTTCACTCAGCACGAGGACCAGCGTGTCGTCCAACAGCCCGCGCTGTTCCAGATCGAGGATGAGGGCACTGAACGTCTGATCGAAGACCGGAAGGAGGAAGTTCTTCAGCCGGCCGAAATGGTTGTAGTGCGTGTCCCACGAGCCCGCGTTCAGCCCGTAGGCGTCCCAGAACACCGTCACGAACTTCGTGCCCGCTTCGATCAACCGCCGGGCCGCCAAACACGATTGACCGAAGAGGGTCATCCCGTACTGCTCCCGGACGCTCATCCGTTCGCGCGTGTAGTCGAGGGCGTCGTGAACTTTTCCCGAGGTCAACAGGGAGAATGCCGTCTGCTGCTGGTGCGTGAACGTCTGGAGCCGCTCGTTCGCGTCCAGACTTCGACGGGCCTGCTCGAACTGTGACAGCAGGCTGCGCCGCAACTCAAGCTGGGACAGGTCTTTTTCCACCGTGGCCGCATCTCCGAGGTGGAGTTTGTCGGTCGGTTTGATGCCGAACAGCGGATCCTTGAAGCCCCTTTTGTCGACGATATCCGGTGCCTGGCTTGTCCCCTGGGCCGCGAAGTTCGTGTAGATGGGATCGTAGCGCGAGCCGAGCATCGCGCCGTACGGTCCGGCCAGCGGCGGGATTTCGTTCTTCGACCCCATCGGGAACGGTAGGGCGATGTTCCGCGGAATCTCGGGCGGGCGGCCATTGGCCCGCTTCTCCTCGAAGTAGTCCACGAGGGAACCGATGAACGGCCACTGCCGGGGGTGTCGGGGCTGAGCCTCGATTCTCGTGTCCACGTCCGGCACGCCGGTCAGGGCGTAGACGGTGCCGTGCAGCGGGTAGCGGTGGGTCAACGAGCGGACCACCGTCAGCCGGTCCATGATCTTGGCGATCTTCGGCAGGTGATCCCCGATCTGGATTCCCGGCACGTTGGTGGGAATCGCCTTCATCTCGCCCTGGATTTCGGCCGGTGCGTCCGGCTTCGGGTCGAACGTCTCGTGCTGCGGCGGCGCGCCGTACTTGTAGATCAGGATGCACGACTTCGCCCGGCCGAACTTCGGGTCGCGTTCGGCTGGCTTGGCTTGTGCCGGCTTGGAGCCGAGAACATCGTGCAAGGCGAGACCGAACGCCCCCAGTCCGCCGACGTGCAGCAGATCACGTCGCGTCAGGCCGTCGCAGAGTGTTTTGGGATTGCCTTGGAGTCGGAGCATGGTCTCAACTCTTGGTACGCACCCTGGGGCATCGCCGCCGGTCTGAGCCTTGCCTGTATGGGCAGTCTCACCTTCATCCACAACCGATTGTCGCTACCTTCGTGGCACTATTTCTTGCCGGGGATCACCGCCAGCGCGTCGTCCGTTCCGGTGATGAAATACCCGTGCGGATTTTCCTGCTCGTCGGTGATCAGCCACGTGGCTTTGGAGAACGAGTTCTGCTGGCGCTTTGCACCGGGTGCGAGGTCGAAGTAAAACTTGAGTTCGCCGCCGTAACCGATCCAGACCACCTTTACGGTGTGAGCCATTTTGTTTTCGAATGTCACGGTGATCTGGGATCCGAGTTGCGATTTGGGCGGCTTCTCGTCGCTCGCGGCGATCCACTTCAGTGGCACGGGATCCTTGCTTTTCGGCTTGATGGACGCGACCGGCAGTTTGGCGAGATCGACCCCGCGGACGATCCGTAATTCCGGCAGTGCCTTTGCGAGTTTCGCCACGCCCCCGTCGGTGACGTTGGTTTGCCACACGTACAGCCGGTTCAGTTTCTTGAGCCTTTCCAGATGCACGAGCGAGGCGTCGGTGACCTTCGTCTCGTACAGATTCAGATACTCGAGGTTTGAGAGACCGGTGAGGTGCGCGATCCCCGCGTCGCCAACTTGGGTTCGCTCGAGGTGCAGGGTCCGTAGGGTTGTGAGGCCCTTCAGATGCACCAAGCCCGCGTCGGTGACCTTGGTGTCTCTCAGATTCAGCGAAACGACGTTCTTGAGTGCGGCAACGTGTGCCAGCCCTTTATCCGTTAGTTCTTGGCCTTTGAGATGAAACTCGACTTCCCACCCCTTGTCGTCATCCCCAAGGGGGCGCACGGATCCGCCGAGTTTCTCTATCGCGGCAACCGCGTCAGCAGGTTGGTAGGCCTGTAGGTGCGCGTCGGGACCGGCGCTCAGGAGCAACCCGAACAACACCGGCATCGCCCCCGACAGGGCCGTCAGACACCTGCACATACCCTCTCCTGAACGCGGTGGGAGTCCAGCCAGGGACGCCATTTCATAACAGCGGCAGGGCCGAGCCGTGGCAGATCTCGAACGGTCGTCCCATGTGATCCTTGATTGTCGTGTGCGGGTCGATACCGAGCGCCGTGTAGACGGTCGCGTGGAAGTCGCTGGGCGAGCAAGCGCGCGTCGCGGGCCGAGTTCCGTTGCGGTCGCTGCTGCCGTACACTTGACCGCCACGGATCCCGCCGCCTGCCAAGACTTGCGAATAGACGCCCGGGTGGTGATCGCGGCCGGCGTTGCCGTTAATGATGGGCGTGCGACCGAAGTCGGTGATGACGGCGACCAGCGTTTCGTCGAGCAGGCCGCGCTGATCGAGGTCGGTCAGCAGCGCGGAGAATGCGCGGTCGAAGACGGGCAGCAACCGCGTCTTCATCTTGGAAAAGTGGTCGCGGTGCGTGTCCCAGTTGTCACCGCCACCGCCGGCGAGGTCGCCCGCGCCGGCGTTCACTTGCACGACGGGCACGCCGGCTTCCACCAACCGCCGCGCTAACAGCATGCTCTGACCGCCGATGTGATCGCCGTACATCGTGCGGATGCGCGGGTCTTCTTGTTCGAGATCGTAGGCCTTATTCACCCCCGAGCCGACCAGCATGTCCGCCGCCATTCGGCGGAAACGGTCGTAGCTTTCATAATCCTTGGTGTCACCCGGCGCTTCGTCGAAACCTTGCAGTAACGATCGGCGAGTGACGAACCGCTCGCGCGGGACGGTGAGCCGCAAATCCATTTCTTCGTTGGTGTAGCGCGAAACGCCACCGTATGGCTCGCCCGCGGGCGTCTTCAGCATGATCGGATCGTAGCCCTCCCCCAGCCAACCGCCGAATTGCCCCTGGATCAAAGCGCCGTTGTCGTAATTCAAGTACGGCATACAGATCGCGCGCGGCGTGCCGTTATTCGCGCCTCGGAATTTGGAAATCATCACCGTCAGCGACGGCCAGTTTTTGCGGTCCTTGGCAGGTCCATCGGGCGCCTTGTGGCCGGTCATGCTTCGGTACAGGGCGCCGCCGTGTCCGCCGATATCGTGATGCATCGAGCGAACGATCGCGAACTTCTCGGTGTGCTTCGCCATCAGCGGAATGTGTTCGCTGAATTGGATTCCCGTCGTGGCGGTTTTGATGACCCCGAACTCGCCACGCTGAGCCGCGAGCGCGTCGGGCTTGGGATCCCACGACTCCTGGTGGGCGATGCCACCCCACAGATAGATGATGATGCACGACTTCGCGGGAGTTCGGCGCGTGTTGGCCGCTTCAGCGCGCATCTGGAGGAACGTGGGCAGCGTCAGGCCAGCAAGTCCGACGCTCGACCGCAAGAAATCCCGTCGCGAAAAATTGAGGTTGAACATCGCGAGTCAGCTCGTGGAATAATGTTGGTAGGACGGCGGGGAGGGTGCCAACAGCGCATCACTTGAGCCACTTGGGAACTTCACCATCGCCCGTCTTCTCGCCGGCCAGCAGCCAGCTCAGGTTGAATCGCATCAACTCCCCGCCTTTCGTTTCGGCCAAGAGGTAGATCCAACCTTCGCCTTTGGTTCCGGGCCGCCCGGCATCAAGCGACGAATAGGCGAAGGCCCCCCTGGTAACCAGTCGCTTCACCGGCCAGGTCTTGCCGCCGTCGAAGCTGGCCCAGACCGTGCCCTGGTTGCGTGCATCCTTGCTGTCACAATTGCTGAAGATCAGGATGTCTTTGCCCGCGACGGGCAGGCGTACCAAACCGCCCATCAAGCCGTAGGGAGTGTTTTGCGGGCCGTCCGGCAGCACCTCACAGATCGACGCGTCCTTCCAGGTTGCACCGCCGTCGGCGCTCCACGCGGTCCATCGGCGGAGCGGGTTTTCTCCCTTCGGTGCCCAGTGCCGACGCGAGTTGTAGTAGATGCGCCCGTCGGAAAGCTCAGCGATGGTCGCCTCGCCGGTACCGTTCGCGGGAAACGGCTCGCTGGTCAGCCACGTTTTGCCACCGTCGTCGCTGTAGATGGCGTTGGTGTAGTGGTTGGGCCACTCCTCCCGCGAGTTCGCTTTGCCGTAGAAGCGAGCCGGGCGGAGGAGGCGGCCCTTGTGCTTGCCGTGTCGCAGGGTGATGCCATGCTCGTTCATGTGCATCTCCGGCTTGTTCCCCTTGCTGTCCGGCTTGATCACCACTTCGACGGCGGACCAACTCTTGCCGTGATCCTTGCTACGGTAGACCGTTTCCGTCGTCGGCGGATGGACTTTCCCCACGAACGCGAAGATCTCGCCATTGGTTTCGTTCACGGTGACGCCGCCGCCCATGTGACCCTTGCCGACTTCGATCTCCGGCCCCCAGGTCTTGCCACCGTCTTCGCTGCGCTTCACCACGACTCCGCCCCAGACCGCGAGCACCGAACCGTCGACGGCGACAACGACGTTCGGAAACCGACCGCCCTTGAAGATTTGCGTGGTTTCGATCGCCGGCTCGCCCAGGAAGGACTTGAGTTCACCGTCGAACTTGTTCTCGGCAGCGAAGGTGGGGAGGACCGCACCGGCGAGGGCAATACCCGAACTGAGAAAGCCCCGTCGCGACAGGTTGAGGGCAAACATTGTTTCGTCTCGGTCGGCGGTGAAGGTGTCGTGGTCCGCTCGTTCAGGGCAAGAGCGTCGGAGATGTCACACGAACCGAGGTTCGCCCTACTGACCCTTCTTCGTCTCGCAGCCGAAGACACCGCCGGCAACACCACTGGGTTGGGCCTGAAACTTGACGGTGACTTTGTCCTTCTTCTGCGTCAACTCCGCGGGGATCTTGTACTCCACCTCGAAGAACTCGTTCGGTTTGTTGTTGTTGACGGTCTGGGTGGCAACCTTCTTTCCATCAACCAAGATGTCGAACGTGCGTCGCTTGTCGCTGCCCCAATAGGTGCAGACCAGCGTCATGGGCGCATCAGGGAGAACCTTCATGTCGTAGCTGAACGATCCGCCATCTCGCGCATGTCGCCAGGCCTTGCCGGCGTGAGTTCCGCTCTGCACGCGGCCTTCTTCCTTGAGATTGTGCTTTTTCTCGGCCTCTGCGTTGCCGATCTCGACCTGATCGACGGCTTGTTTCGCCTCCGGCTTGGGCGGATCTGCCGCCTCGCTCTTTCGCGCCGACGCGTATAACCCGAACCACAGCAGCCCAGTGAGAACGACAGCCGACAACGTCTTCATTGTCTCTTCCTTAATCGTGTTCAAGATGCGATCAGTCTCTGCGGGAAGTTCGGCGGGACATCGACCGTTGAAAAATCGAGGAGCCGTGCAATTCTCGAGTACTTGGCAGGTTGTGGCGGGAAGATTCTCGGCAGTGCGGAGTGGTAAGCAATGCGAGATTACCCAACCGCTTCGGCTCAGGTCAAGAAGTTTTCTTAGACGTGACCGACAAAAGTCGATTTTCGGCGAAACTGTCTTCAAAATCGCCTTGGTTTTGGGGGTTCGTTACCCCTGAAACAGACTTTTGTCGGTCACGTCTTCTTAGTCATCTTTACTAAAATCAGTTTACAAAGTGTTGCCGGGTCGATTTGCGATACCAAGTCGAAGGGGGAAATGTTGCCCGTCCTGCTCTGAAAACAATTCGGTGCGACCTTGGGCCGAGTGGTGGCAGGAGTCAACGCGCCGCCGCCGGCCCGATCTGTGGGTCGTTATCGCGAGTGTCGGTAATGGCGCTCACGCCGTCGGGGCGGTGAGCGTGACCGTGTGCCCTAACTGCTCCAACCGGTGCACCAACTTCCGTGTCGCGCGTTCGGCGTCGAGGCGGTCGAAGTAATCCGAACCCAGTTCCCGATATTCCGTGCCCGACTTCAGCAGGTGGTAGACGATCACCAACTGCGTGTGGGCCACGGCAACCAGCGCCCGCTTCTTCCCGCGCCGGCCGACCAACCGGTGGAACTGGGCAGACAGGTACGTGTTCTTCGTGTGGCTGGCCGCCCACGCCGCCTGAACCAGAACCGTGCGCAACCACGTGTTCCCGTGTCGCGTGCGCCCGCTGCCGTGCTTGCCGGCGCTCTGGCGCTGGCCCGGGCACATCCCCGCCCACGAGGCCAAATGCGCGGCCGTGGGAAACACACTCATGTCCGCGCCGACCTCCGCCAGCACGCACTCGGCCACGTGCTCACCGAACCCGGGAATGGTCGCGAGCCGGGTTCGTGCGTCTCGGTACCCCGACGGGAGCACCTCATCGATCCGCGCGCTCAGGCGCTCGATCTGGCCGTTCAGTTGGGTCACCTGATCGAGCAACCCGCGCAACAGGAACCGGTGGTGCTCGGTCACCCGACCGTGTAACGCTTCGCGCAAAGCCGGGATCTTCGCGCGGAGCCGGCCGCGGGCCAATTCGGCCATCGCCTCGGCGTCGCTCTCGCCGCCGATGAGTGCCTCGATCATGGCCCAACCCGACCCGCCGAGGACGTCCGTTGCGACGCTCGACAACTTGATGTTGCCGTCCTCAAGCACCTTCTGCACGCGCTTCGTGACGTCGCACCGCGTGTGGATCAACTGTCGGCGCTGCCGCGTCAACTCGCGCAGCTGGCGCTGAGCGGTTGGCGGCACGAAACTGGCTCGGAGCAGACCGTGTTGGAGCAACTGCGCGATCCACGCGCTGTCCTTGACATCGGTCTTCCGCCCGGGCACCTGCCTCATGTGTTGGGCGTTCACCAGCATCAGGGCAAAGCGCCCCTCGAGCAGATTCCAGATGGGCCGCCAGTACACGCCGGTCGATTCCATCGCGACGTGGGTCACGCCTTCGGCGGTCAGCCAATCGGCCAGTTGCATGAGCGCCGAGGTGTGCGTGTCGAAGGTCCGGGTCTGGAGGTCGGGACTCCGCTGACGCGGCCGCAACCGGCGGACACACACGACCACGTCGTCCTTGTGGACGTCGAGTCCGGCACAACAGGTGTAGAGGATGTCCATGACGGGCCTCCCGGTGACGCGATCCGGGAAGACATCGGGGTGGTGAGCATTCTGCTCTGCGTGCTCTCCAGTACGGAGGCAACACTCTCGGGTTCGCGGCGATGTCCGGGCCACACTGTGCATCGGGCTTGTCAGGCACCAGGAAGGAACGGCCTCCGTCCCGGATCGCGTCACGGGTATCGTATCCCAACCCGCGCCCGTTTTCATGCTCGCGGGGTGACGACCAACCACGCAGCGAATGAACCGATCTCGTCATGAGCACTGTGCAGAAAACACTACCCCAAGGGAAACGCAGGGAATCGCAGGGTTTGAGCGAGGCCATTCGCTCACGCGGTAGTCGAAAAAGCGGGTGGTGCGCGCCCATCGGCGGAGGGGCGACCAGCCCTCGGGTCCGCCGGAGGGGCTGCTGAGCTGGGAGGGGTCATCGCTATCCCGAACGGGAGCGGTCCGGGATTTCGTGTCCGGCGTGGAACAATACGCCCGTGGTCTCCCAAAGTTTGAGTCGTTACTTCAGGCCGCTTTAGGCCGTTCCCTGTCCACCATCAAGTGCGGCCTCCCGCAGCGATTCTATTTTGGCTTGAGCGCCGCCTGAATGAGTTCCGTAACGGCGCGGTGGTGCGGTGCCTCGAACCGGCCCGCGCGGCGCAACAGGACGACGGCCTCCTCTCCGAACAGCCGGGTGAGGTCACGAACGACCACCGGTGGGCCGTGGCGGTCGGACGTGAGACGCTCGAGGATCAGCGGGCTGACCGAGACGACTGACACCCCGAACCCCTGAACCACGTAATCGAACAGCAGATCAAAATTACTGCCGTCGGCCACGACGTTCAACTCGTCCGCGACACCCGCCCGGCGGAACACCTCGTCCAACCGCGAACGCGAATTGGCCACGACACTCGGCAGCACCAGCGGGTGTTTGGCGATGGCCCTGGCGGTCAGCCGACTGACACTCAACACCGGGTGACCGGTGAGAGCGAGTAGTACGAACGGGTAGGCCGTGAGGCGGGTGGTGACGAGAGACGGTCCCGGCGTCGCTCCGAGCAACCCGACGACCGCGATGTCGGCTTCGCCGTTCTCCAAACACTGCCGGGCCGCTGTCGACGGACGGTCAATGATCGTGAGGTGCACGTCCGGGTGCCGACGTCGATATTCGGCGAGCGGTTCACGCAGTTCGTTCTTGAGCAACTGGAGCGTGGAAGCCAACACCAAACGCTTCGGGCCGAGGTTGGTCCGACCCGCGAACGCCTCGTGCAGCGAGTCGAACCCAGCGACGAGCGGGCGGGCGAGGTCCGCGAGGGCGGCCCCGTCGTCGGTCAGCTCGACGGTCTTCCCGGTGACGTTCACGAGTTCCACGCCGAACTCGACTTCCAGCCCTCGGACCTGCTGCCAAACGGAAGGGGTGGCCAGTCCTAGCCTGTGAGCGGCACCGGCGAAGCTTTTCTGGCCAGCCACCTCGACCAACGCTCGCAACTGTTGGAACCGAAGTTCCTTGAAAAACCGCCGGGTTGAGCTGCCTTTCTCTTTCATTAGGTGCAGCCTAACGATAGTTAGGAAGATTGTCCAGTTGAACTGTTTGAGCCGGGCCGCTGGATCGGGTACAAGAAATTTCCCACCTCGCGCGTCCACACAGCGCGAATGCTCCTCCGCGAGGTTTCCAACATGAACCACTCTTGGCTGCGGTCCCGGCGGACGTTCCTCCTCGCCGGCGGGTTGCCGTTCTTCGGGGTGAACCTCGCCGGCCGCGCACTGGCTACACCGACACCGGCCGGCAAGCGGAAGGTGGCGAAGTCGGCGATTCTGATCTGGCTCAGTGGCGGCGCGTCGCACATCGACACCTGGGACATGAAGCCGGACGCGCCCGTCGAGTATCGCGGCACGTTCAAGCCGATACAGACATCTGCTCCGGGCATTCAGTTGTGCGAACACTTGCCGCACCTGGCGAAACAGGCGCACCACCTCGCGATCGTCCGGTCACTCGGCGACCACCGGCGGGGCACCGGTGACCACCACGCCGGCTACTACTACAACCTGACCGGACACGCACCGGACCGCACCTTCCACCAACTGCTGAACGCCCGCACGCCGTACCCGACCGACTGGCCGTCGATGGCGTCGGTCGTCGCGTCGAAGCGGCCACCGCTGCCGAACCTGCCGTCGGCGATCACGTTGCCGCAAAAGGAGGATGCGCCGCAGTACACGCGGCCCGGGCAGTTCGCGGCACGCCTCGGCATCGAGTTCGACTCGGTGTTCGTCGATGGCAGCCGTGAGAAACCGCTCGACTTCCAGGTCCCCGCGCTCGCGTTGTCCGGCGACACCACCGTCACCCGCCTGCAAGACCGCCGCTCCCTGCTGGGCGAGTTGGACCGGGCGCGGGGGTTAGCCGAGCAATCGGCGGCGAACCGCGAGTTCAGCATCCCCCAGCGGAAAGCGTTCACATTGCTGGCGTCGAAGGGCACCCGCGACGCCTTCGACCTGCGGGCGGAACCGGTCGCCGTGCGGGAGCGGTACGGCCCCGGCATCAACTCGATGTCGATGTTGCTGGCCCGCCGGCTCGTGGAGGCTGGTGTGCATTTCGTCACCGTCTTCTGGAAGGGCGACAAGGAACTCGACACGCTGTGCAAAAGCGGCGGCGGGTGGGACACGCACGGGAACAACTTCGGGTGCCTGAAGGACCGCCTTCTGCCGGAGTTCGACCGGCCGTTCGCGGCTCTGCTGGACGATCTGCACCAGAAGGGGATGCTCGAATCCACGCTCGTGATCGTGTCCAGCGAGATGGGGCGGAAGCCGAAGGTCGGGGATCCGCGTTCGGGTGGCCCCGGCGGTGCGGGCCGCGATCACTGGACGGCCTGCCAGTCGGTGCTACTGGCCGGTGGCGGCATCAAGGGCGGGCAGGTGTTCGGCACGACCGACAAACGCGCCGAATACCCGGATCAGAACCCGGTCGCCCCAGAGCACATCGCCCGCACCGTGTTCCACGCGATGGGCATCGACGACCTGCACGCCACCGACCGCGAGGGTCGCCCCTTCCACCTGATGGAAGACGGCCGCGCGCTCACCGAACTGTTCTAACCACTCCAGGGTCGTCATGCTCTCCCTGCACGACACCGCTTCGTTATCAGATCGCGCCTCTCGCCGCAATTGGCTTCGCGCCAGCGGCCTGAGCGCGGTCGGGTTGTCGCTCCTCGTGATGCTTTCGCCTGCGGCATCTGCCGCTGAGAAGCCCACGCAGTTGATCGGCTACACGGAGGGCCGCAACGACCTCGAAGGCGGGCAGTTCGTCAACTGGGTCACCAATCGCGCTTGCGTGGTATCGGCCGACGGCAAATGGCGAAAGATTCTCGCCGAGGAGTTGACGAAGAACGAGCACACCTGGACGCAGTTCGCGGGCTGGTCACCGGATGGGAAGCAAGCCGTCGTCCTGAGTCTGTGGGAAAGCCCGGAGAACGCGGCGTGGGAGCGGAAGAACAAGACGTTCCGCATGACCGAAGGCTGGCTGGTCGATTCTTGCTTGCTCGACCTGGCGACGAACAAGGTCACGAATCTCACGGCGGTCGACCGTGTCAGCATCTACAACACCGGCCTGTTCTTCTTGCCCGCCGGCAAGGGCTTCGGGTTCACCCCGCTCATCAAGGGGGTGTCGAAGCCGTACATCATGGACGCCGACGGCAAGAACAAGCGTGATGTCTCCGGCAAGGGCGGCGGGTTCGCCTACGGCTACTCGGCGTCGCCGGACGGCAAGCGGATCAGCTATCACGAGAACTACCAAATCTACATCGCGAACGCCGACGGCAGCGACAAGCGGAAGGTGGAGACGAAGAACCCGTTCAACTTCGCGCCGCAGTGGTCGCCCGACGGGGAGTGGCTGCTGTTCGTCTCCGGCGAGCATTACAACTGCCACCCGTACATCGCGAAGAAGCACGGCACCGGGCTGAAGAAACTCGCGGATCGCGGCGGCTATCGCGGTGTCGTCGAACGGCTCAAGCACCCGGACTTTCACAGCGAGAGCAGCGACGTGCCGGTGTGGTCCGCGGACGGCCGCCATGTGTGTTACACGGCGAAGGTCAGCGAGAGCATCGAACTGATGCGGGTCGATCTCGACGGCAAGGTGACGCAACTGACGAAGTCGAAACCCGGGACGCGCCATTATCACCCGGCCGTCTCGCCCGACGGCAAGTGGCTGTTGTTCGGCTCCGATCGCAGCGGCACGATGCAACTCTACGTCGCGTCCATCGACGGCACGGATGTCTGGCCTATCACGAACGTCCCCGCGGGCTCGTGCGCGATGCACGGCCACTGGCAACCTGCGGGAAAGAAGGACGGCCGCTAACGATCGGCCCTCGCCCACTGGGATTCAAACTCGAAAGGCTCTCGCATGCTCTCCATCCTCAGCCAATCCTCGCCGTCGCAGTGTGACGGCCACACGCGACGGCACTTCCTCAAGATCGGCGGGCTGGCGCTCGGTGGTCTGTCGCTGCCTACGCTGTACCGCGCCGAGGCAGCTTCACCGGGTTCGGGCGAGCGAACCCGCCACAAGTCGGTCATCATGATCTACCTGTCTGGCGGGCCGTCGCACCAGGACATGTACGACCTGAAGATGGAAGCCCCGGTGGAGATCCGCGGGTCGTTCAAGCCGATCGCCACGAACGTCACCGGCATCCAGATCTGCGAGCACATGCCGCGGCTGGCGAAGATGATGGACAAGTTCGCCATCATTCGCTCGCTGTATGGTTGCCCGGACCAGCACGCCTCGGACCTGTGCCTGAGCGGGTACCCGATTGGCCCCGGTGGGCAGCAGAGTGGGCGGCCGTCGCTCGGTTCGGCCGTGTCGCGGTTGCAAGGGGCTGTCGATCCGACCATCCCGCCGTTCGTTGGGCTGACCACGAAGACCGGACATAAACCCTACTCCAATCCGGGCCTACCGGGGTTCCTCGGCGCGGCCCACGCCCCGTTCCAACCGGACGGCGAGGGCTTGGCCAACATGCGGCTGAAGAGCGTCTCGTTGGAGCAACTCTCCGACCGCCGTTCGTTACTTCACAGCTTCGACACGTTTCGACGCGAAGCCGACAGCCGGGGGCAAGTCGCGGCGCTCGATGTCTACACGCGAAAAGCCCTGGACGTGCTCACATCCAGCAAGCTGGTCGAGGC
>CAMDQN010000029.1 GCA_945905925.1 Singulisphaera sp. GP187 | reverse complement strand
ACTGTTCGGGGTCTGTCGCGGACGGCCCGGCGGGGGTTCTTACTCACCCACGGCCGCGAAGGCCTCAGGGGCAACGAACTCACCCGCCGGTGGACTCCTGAATAGGTTATTCACGACGCTGAAGAACCATACCAGAACCATACCAGGGGCGGTATTGTTGCTACTTCCCTGCCGAGAACGTGCGTTCGACGCGCGTCACGTTGCCCTGCTTGTCCTTCACGCTTACCGTCAGTTTCTGGTTCGCGCCGGTCTGCGGTGCGGTCAGTTTCAGTTCGTGCACGCCGCCCCCGAGCGACGCGAACTTGGGCGCGAGGTTCGTTCCGGCCGCGACGCCGTTCGCACGGAAGCTCGCGACCACCTCGAAACTCGTCGCGTCCAGCCCGGTGCCGTAGTCGTGCATCCCGATCAGGATTCGCTCGACCGATGCGTTCGATCCGGCCTTCGGTGACGCGACCGTCAGTGTCGGTCGTTGATCGTCCAGCGCCCAGCCGAAACCGGCTGCTTGCGGCTTCGCGGGATCATAACTGAGATCAATGGGACAACCCAAATCGATCCAGCGCACCAGGGTGAACTTGTCTTCTTCCGTGAGCGGGGCAACCTTCCCAGATTTCACCGCGTCAGGCGGCGGCATCACGCTACCGGTAAAGTCGAGGTCCGCGCGGTTGCGGTTCGCGATTGTGTTCGTGACCGGTTCGCCCTTCTGCGCCAGTGTGCGAACGTCACCCGGCGTCGTCTCGGTGGGGAAGTCGTCATTCGTCCAGCCGTCGAGCCTGGCGCCGTAGACCTTCCAGACGAGGAGACTGCGGCGCGACTGGAACATCCGAACGTAGCGCGACGCGTTCGCCCCGCGCCAGCCGTTGATCAGCGGCTTGTGCCCGAAGCGGCCAGCGCCGTCCATCGCGAGCCGGTAGTACGTGCCCGGTACGTCGTCGCAATCGGCCACGTTGATCGTCTTGTGATCGTCGAGAACCAACTTCGCGGCGGCGTCGCCTTTCACGCTGTGGCACGCGGCACAACTGCGGTCGAGAATCGGCTTCACGTCACGGAAGTACTCGACGTTCTTCACGCCGCTCGCGAACTTCACACCGGTTTCGTCCTTCGCGTCCCACTTTTTCTTCGATTCGTCTTGTGCCTTCGTGGTGAGCAGCGGCGTCTTCTGCGTGAGGTCGAAGACCTCGTAGCCCGGCTTCGCGGCGACGGTGAGTTTGAAGTCGGTCGGCTTCTGGCTGTGCGCGTGACAGCCGCCGCAGTCGTTGCGGATTTCGCCCGGCCGAACCTGGTGCCACGTCTGCGCCATGTTCAGCACCATGCCGCGCTTGTCGAGTGTCTGGAACGTGAAGCCGACGTCCGCGGGGATCTTCGCGAGGAAGCTCGTGTCCGGGTTCCCATCGGGGTCGGTCGGCTCTTTTCCATCGTCGAATTTGCGCAGCGGAATCTCGCCCAGGATGCGCAAACGCTCGGTCGCGTGGCTGCGGAACGTGCGCCCGGAGTGCGGGCCTTTGTTGCGATCCGTTGCAGGTTCCGTCGCGAGGATGCGCACCGCATGGATGTCGTCGTTCGCGTAACGGCCCGCGTCCGCGCCCTGGTTGAACCAGTTCAGTGAAACGCCGTCGAGTGCCGAGTTGAACGGGTCGAGGTCTTGCGTGCCGATCGCGTCGGGGCCACCCGCGAAGGCCGCGGTCACGGTGCCCGGCTTCACGACGCCGTTGGGGTAGCTCTCGCGCTTGTAGAAGCTCGATGTGCCCACCAAGCCGTATGGCGTGCCCGCGGGGAGGTGCTTCGAGAGGCTCCCATCGTTCGCGAGTGGAGCGAGTTTCTTGGGTTCGTCGATGCCGTGAACCCGTTTGTACGGCACGACCGCACGCGGCCACTGCTCGTTGTACTTCGGGTCGTTCTTGATGAGCAACAGTTCGCCGGGTTCGTTGACGGTCTTGCTCTCTTTCATGAGATAAAGCCCGCCGTCCACCGCGGGCTGGTGGACCGTGTAGCCGCCGTTCACGGGGCCGCTCGACCACACCACCAACAGGTGATTGTCCGGCGCGGCCGACGGGTGCGTGACCTTACCCACGCGCGGCCCGACGCGCGATCCGCGAACCGCGAAGTCCGACGGGCCTTCGTCGGCGCGCGCGAACGGAGTGATCGATTCAATCCCAAACGGGCTGAACGGCAACCGCCGGATGCGGGCCGCGCCGGTGTCGCTGCGCCCGTGGCGCAGCGCGGGGTTCCGCGAGTCGAGTGTGTAGCCGGGACCGAACGCGGCTTCGCCGCTGGGCGGCGCGAGTGGGAACTTCACGAGGCTCCCGAACCCGCTACTCGTCTGACTGTAATACTCCTCCGCCACGATCGAACCGTCGGAGAGTTGCGTCTGGAAGTGCCACGCGCTCGGGCTGGCACCCGGCATGAACGCACTCGCCATCGGTCCCCAACCGGTGCCGTCCGGGTTGATGTTCCACAGCCCCCACAACGTCGAGGCGCGTAAACCCTGCGATTCGAGCGAGCTGAACATCACGCGGCCGTCGCGCAGTACGGTCGGGTGAAGTGCCATCCCGAGGTTCAGGTGGCCGATGCACTCCACGTTGGAACCGTCGTCGTCCATCACGAACAGTTGCAGGACGTGCGGCACGCGTTTCGGCGGCTTGAAGCCGTTACGATTACTGGTGAACATCACCTTCCCGCCTGGCAGCGGGCACGGCCCGGTGTTGAACGCGCCATACGCGAAGTGATTCTTCCCTGGCTCCAGCGTGCGAAAATCCTTACTCCAGTTCGCGGCTCCCGTATTCGGTGTGAACACTTGCTGTGTGAGCCTGACGATCTTCTTCGTCTTGAGATGAATCTTGTAGATGTCCGCGCCGCCGGGCGGGCCCTGCGAGACGCTCCCGCCCTTCATGTCGTGGAAGAGCGAGTAGTAGACCCATTCGCCGTCGAAGGAGACCATCGGATCCGTCACGGAACCGGCCCCGCCCTTGACCAGAATCTCTTCGGTTCCGTCTGGGTGGAGCAGCATGAGGTCCGCGCCGGCGTCCATGTAAACCGGGTTGGAGATTTCGGGCCAGTTGGTGCCGATCTTGTCGCCGTTCCGCGGCGCGCGGACGTAGACGATGTCGTAGTCGAGTTTCACCGACTTATCGGAAGTGACTGCTTTGGGCGTGATGTTAATGGGCCCGGGCACGTCCGGCGGTTGCGGTTGCCCCCCCGCGAGCGACACCAAGAGCAGCGAGAACGCAGTGAGAAGGGGAAGACGCATGAGAGAACCCGAAAAAGGATGAAGGATGAAAGATGAAGGATGAAGAGAGGAGCAAGCAGCCCGGGACACCGGATTGCTGCCCGCCTTCATCCTTCATCCTTCATCCTTCATCCCTTCGGCGCGACTTACTTGCCGGCGGCGGTCACGGCGTCGGCGATTTCCTTGGCCTTCTCGGCGGCTTCCTTCGTCGACTTGAACGCGAAGTTCTTGGTCACCGCGCCACCCTTCTGGTACACGACCACGGTCACGACGGCGTCCTTGCTCAGGGTGTACGCCTTCGGGCCGTCCTTGTCGGTGGCGATCGTCAGCGGGGTGGTCAGCTTGTGGGTGGTCTGGATCTTCTCGAAGTCGGCGGCTTCGACGCCGCTGACGCCGATCACCACGGTGCCGATTTTGTCGTTGTTCTTCTGGACCGCGTCAACTGCCTTGACGACCGTGACGAGGTTGTCGTCGGCCTTCTGGGTGAAGATCAGAACTGCGGCCGGGCGAGCCTCGCCACCGAACTTGCAGACGTAGCACAGGGTCTTGCCGGCCTTCTCGCCGGTAATCGCCTTCACGTCGAAGGCGCCACCGATTTTCTTTTCCGGGCCGGACTTCACGTCTTCGCCGTTGGCGATCGACGCGACCAGACCCATGGCAACAACCAGACCGAAGAAACGAATCGCGCGCATGATGCACTCCTACTGTAAGGCCGTGCCCGGAAACGTTCCGGGTACAGCGGAAAGGCCGAGGAGATAGTAATCTTGTGTTGTGGGAAGGCAAGACCCCACTTCACAATTCAGGCGGGCTGCTAAGGTGGCGAGTTACGGGAACCGAAGTAGAGACGATCCCAGAAATGTGATTATTCGACCTCTGCGGAAAATGACCAGTGCCGCCTCGCACTTCTGGTTCCGTGTCACCGCTTCGGAATGGTCGGACGTTCCAAAGGGATTCATTCGCCGTCAGAGATTACTTTCGAGTCAGTTGCGTATTGATAATTGCGCGGATTCCCTCAGCCCTCGTTTCGTCCGATAGCACCCGTCTTGGGAGTGGTAGCGCAACGTGACCGCCGCCGACGCGGAACCGGAGCGGGCCATCGAGGCCAACGAGTTGTTAGCGGGCAAACGCGAAGTGTGGATCGACCTCGACGGCGCGCGATACAGGCTGCGTATCACCCGTCGTGGGAAACGGATTCTGCAGAAGTGACGGGCAACACCCTTGTTAGACGGGTTCGCCTATTTCTTCTTCGCGGTGACGACTCGCGGGTTCTTCCCCATGTCCTTGAGCGTTGGGCCGAGTTCCAGTTCCGACTGTTCGGCGATGATGTTCCGCACCGCCGCGTCTTGTGTCCAACCGATCTCCAACAGCAGCGTACCGCCCGGCTTGAGGAACGCTCTGATGCCGGTCGCGATGCGCCGGTAGAATGCGAGTCCGTCCGGTCCGCCGTCGAGCGCGATTCGCGGTTCGTGGTCGCGCACCTCGGCGCTCAATTCCGCGAACTCCGATTGCGCGATGTACGGCGGGTTGCTCACCACCATGTCGAATACGCTGCCCGGTGCGAGCGGCGCGAGCAGATCGCCTTGAAGGAACGTCATGCGGTCCGCGACACCGTGCTTGGCGGCATTGCGCTTTGCCACCAGGAGTGCGTCGGGCGAAACGTCGGTCGCGGTGACGTGCGCGTCTTTCTTCTGGTGCGCGAGACTCACCGCGATGCACCCGGACCCGGTGCCGATGTCGAGCACGGTCGGCGCGGTCATCGGCTTGAGGCGTTTCAGTGCTTCGAGGACGAGCGTTTCGGTATCGGATCGCGGGACGAGGACGGCGGGTTCGACTTCAAACGTGAGCAGGTAGAACTCGCGCGAGCCGACGAGGTACGCGACCGGCCACCCAGCGACGCGGCGCGTGATGAGTTCGCGGAACTTCGTGCGCTCGGCGTCGGTGGGCTGCTCGTCGTACCGCACGAGCAGATCGATGCGCTTGCCCCGGAGGACGTGCGCGAGGAGGATTTCCGCTTCGAGTTTGGCCGCTTCAACGCCCTTCGATTTGAGGAAGTCAGTCGTCCACGCGAGGAGCGCCTTGATGGTCCAGACGGTCGGCGTCGGTGCGGGCTGCATTGAGTGTCCGTTCTCGGGGAAGGGGCGGTGAGAGCATTATCGCGAACCGCGCGCGAACTAAACAGAGCGGTTGCGAAGCCGTCGCGGGTCGCGTAGAACTGCGTGCGTTGGTTGTGTGCGCGTTTAGCTCGTGCTTTGCACAAGGGCGATGTTGCGTCGCCCGAGCGCTTGCCTTGCTATGCGTCGCGGGGAAGGCTGTTCCAGCACCGCTTTCGGCCCCGGAGTATTCCGGGAACGGAATTGCTGGGGCCACCCCGCCGGTCAGGGTGTAATTCCGTTCCCGGAATACTCCGGGGCCGGCGGTGCCGTGAGCCTTCCGCGCATCAGGTCTTGAAGTAGACGCGGCACGACCAACAGCGAAAGCCCCGGCACGAGCCGGGGCTTTTGTCTTTGTAGGACAGGCTTCCAGCCTGTCTCTTTTTGGACAGGCTGGAAGCCTGTCCTACTTCTTCCGCAGCGCGCGGCCCGGCATCGCGTCGGTGTGCTTGCCCTTGTCCAACACCACTGTGCCGTTCACGATTACGTACTCGATGCCGTCGTTGTACGCGAACGGCGTGGTGTACGTGGACTTATCGATTACCTTGTCCGCGTCGAAGAGTGTCACGTCTGCGAAGTTCCCGACCGCGATCGTGCCGCGATCGCGCAGGCCGATCTTCGCGGCATTCAGCGAGGTCATTTTGCGCACTGCGTCTTCGAGTTTCAGTACGCCGCGATCGCGAACGTACACACCGAGCACACGCGGGAACGTGCCGAAGTTTCGCGGATGCGGGTTGCCGCGCTTCAACGCGCCTTCGGTCGCGTAAGCACTGCCGTCGGAGCCGATGGAGCACCACGGTTGCTGCATCGCGAGGTTCATGTCCTTCTCGTCATGGTGCGCGAACACCGTGGGCACCGACCCGCCTTGTTCAATCAGGATGTCCAAGAGAATGTCGAGCGGGTCTGGCACCGGCGTCTTGCCTTTCGACTTCGCCGCGATGACGCGATCCATCGTCAAGCCTTCGTAAGTGCCGCGACCGCTGACGAGCATCCGCGACCAGTCGCCGCCGACCGCGGTGTAGTGGTTGTACCATCCCGGCACGCCGTCTTTGATGTCTTTCTTGAGGCGCTCGCGGCCCTTCGGGTCTTTGAGTCGCTCCATCATTTTCGCGAGTCCGCCTTCGTGCGCCCACGGCGGAATGATGCTCGCGAGGTTGTTGTTGCCGCGCGTGTACGGGTACACGTTCGCTTGCACGTTCACGCCGCGCTTGCGCGCGTCTTCGATGAGCGCGATCACGTCCTTCATCTTCCCCCACAGTTTCTCGTCCGCGATCTTCAGGTGAATGATGTCCACCGGCACGCCGGTCTTTTCACCGATCTCGATTGTTTCCTTGATGGCTTCGAGTACGCCGAGGCCTTCCGTGCGGATGTGCGACGAGTAAAGTCCGCCGTATTTCTTCACGACCTTGCACAGTTCCACGAGATCGTCGGTCGTCGCGAGCGAACCGGGCGGCATCATCATGTAGGTGGACAGCCCGAGCGCGCCGTCTTTCATTGCTTCTTCGACGAGTTTCCTCATCTCGTCGAGTTGCTTGGCGGTGGGCCGTGCGTACGACTTTCCCATCACCGATTCCCACACGTTGTCGAGGCCGACGTAAGTCGCGACGTTCACACTCGCGCCTTCCTTGTCGATGAGATTGAAGTAGCCGTCAACGGACGCCCAGCCGAACGTTTTGCCGCCGCGGCCTTTCATGACGCGCGGTTCGAGTTGGCCCCGCAGTGGGCCGACGGACTTGCCTTCGCCGAGAACCTCCGTCGTCACGCCTTGCCGAATCTTGCTCTGCGCGTGACCGTCTTCGAGGAGCAGTTCGTCCGAGTGCGAGTGAATGTCGATGAAGCCGGGCGCGACCACAAGTCCCTTCGCCTCGATGGTGCGCTTGGCTTTTCCTTCCGGCACGCGACCGACGGCTACGATCTTGTCGCCGGTGATCGCGACATCGCCGTGAAACCACGGGTTGCCGGTGCCATCCACAACGCGCCCGTTGCGGATGACGAGGTCGTATTCCGGTTCGGCGGCGCTCACGGGGAGCGCGAGCAGCGCGATGGCGAACAGGGAGAGGAAGAGTTTCATGAGAGCCTCGCGAGCAAAGAGGAAGGCGAGCGGGGGCGTAGCCCTCCGAGTGCAGTCCAACTCAATATAGTTGTGCTGCACTCGGAGGGCTTACGCCCCGCTCGCCTTGAGAATAAGAACCCATGCTGTCCTTCCTCGACCGAAGCCGCATCATCGCGCCGCCGGGCTTCAACCGGTGGCTCGTGCCGCCCGCGGCGCTCGCTATTCACCTCGCCATCGGTGAAGCCTACGCATTCAGCGTGTTCAACCTCCCGCTCGAACACCTCATTGGTATTACGGCGCCCGCGCATGATGACTGGACGCGCACAGAGATTGGCTGGGTGTTTAGTATCGCGATCGTGTTCCTTGGTTTGTCGGCCGCGTGCTTCGGGTCGTGGCTCGAACGCGTCGGGCCGCGCAAGGCGATGTTTGCGTCGGCCGCGTGTTTCGGCGGCGGGTTCCTGGTGTCCGCGGTCGGCGTGTATTTGCATCAACTCTGGCTGCTGTACCTCGGCTATGGCGTGCTCGGAGGAATCGGTTTGGGCTTGGGGTACATCTCGCCGGTGTCCACACTCATCAAGTGGTTTCCGGACCGGCCGGGAATGGCGACCGGAATGGCGATCATGGGCTTCGGCGGCGGCGCGATGCTCGGCTCGCCACTGTCCCATCTGTTGATGGGTCAGTTCCGCACGTCAAGTTCGACGGGCGTGCTGGAAACGTTCGCGGTGATGGGCGCACTTTACTTCGGCTTCATGATGTTCGGCGTGCTGACGGTGCGCTTACCTGCGCCGAGTTGGAAGCCGTCTGGCTCGGTGAAGCGCACGATCGCGATCGGACCAAGCGCGACGCCGAACGAAGCGATTCGCACACGCGCGTTCTGGCTGTTGTGGTGCGTGCTGCTGTTGAACGTGACCGCGGGAATCGGCGTGCTGGGTCAGGCGTCGCCGATGATTCAGGAGATGTTTCCCGACCGCGTGACGGTCTCCGCCGCGACCGGGTTCGTTGGGCTGTTGAGTCTCTTCAACATGGCTGGGCGGTTCATCTGGTCGTCCACGTCCGACGCGATCGGGCGGAAGCCGACGTACGTGGTCTTCTTCGCGCTCGGCGCGGTGCTGTACGCCGCAACGCCAGAAACCGGGAAGATGGGCAGCGTCGTGCTGTTCGTGGTCTGTTACGCGGTGATCATGAGTATGTACGGCGGCGGGTTCGCGACCATCCCGGCGTACCTCCGCGATCAGTTCGGTACAGCGCAGGTCGGCGCGATTCACGGGAGATTACTCACCGCGTGGTCGATCGCGGGCATCGCGGGTCCGGTGCTGGTGAACTACATCCGCAAGGCGCAGCTCGACAGCGGCGTGCCGAAAGCGGACGCGTACACGGTGACGATGTACCTGATGGCCGGGTTGCTCGTCGTCGGGTTCGTGTGCAACTTGCTCGTCCGCCGCGCGGAGCGCGTGGGCGCGGTCGCGAGTGCCGCGCCGGAAGCGGTTGTATCGCGCGAATCAGACGCGCCGACTGCGTTCGACGGGCCGACGCTGGCGTTCCGGTGGGCGTGGGTCGGGGTGCCACTCGCGTGGGGCGTGTCGCAGACGGTACTCAGTTCGCTCGCGCTGTTTCGTTGATCGTGCGGTAGCGGACCACCTCCGGCGCGCGTTATGGTGGGAGGATGACAGAACCGGAATGGCTGACGGCAACCGAGCCGTGGGGGATGCTGACGTTCGTCGGCGCGGGCGCGAGCAAGCGGAAACTGCGGTTGTTTACCTGCGCCTGCTGTCGGCAGGTGCTAAACCCGTTTACCCCGCCGCTCGTGGAACGTGCGGTGAGCGTGGCCGAAGCTTTCGCCGACCGCGAAATCACCGGCGAGATGCTGGCGCGGGTTGGTGACTTGGTGAGAGTGGCGATCGGTGCCGCGCGAGATGCGGACGTCCGTAGTGGAACCGGATACCTGAGTCACCTGTTGGATGCTGTTGCAGCAGCGTGTTGGTCCGATGACGAGATGGAAGCAGCCCAGGACACCGCGCTCGCGACGGCCCGGGCCGCAGCGGACATGCCCTGGCCCGCGTCCGGGGTGCGGCCATCGGAATTCAGCGAAGAACTTTCGCTGCAAGCAGAAGTAGTCCGCGACATCTTCGGCAATCCCTTCCGCTCTCTCGAAATCCAACTTGAATGGCTCACGGAAACCGTGCTCGCGCTGGCTCGCGGCATTTACGCGGAACACGCGTTCGACCGCATGCCGATCCTCGCGGATGCGCTTCAAGACGCCGGCTGCGACGATGCGGAGATGCTCTCGCATTGTCGCGTAGCTCGAGAGCATGTTAGCGGGTGTTGGGTAGTGGATTTACTTCTCGGCAAAGTGTAGGGTGGGTCGAGCCGGCTTTGCGGCGAAGGCCCACCATCGACCGTTGACGTGGGTGGTGGGCCTTCGATTCGCATCCGCGGATCTCGACCCACCCTACAAGAACGGAACACGCACATGACTACCCGCCGCGACGTTCTCCTCGGTGCCGCCGCTCTCACGCCACTGGTGGCTTCGAGTGCCACCGCTGCCGCGCCCGAACCGGCGAAGGTGTACCGTATCGGCGTCATCTCCGCAGCGATCAAGGGCAAGCCGCAACCGCGGAACGGCCACACCTGGCACTTCGCGCAGTACCTCCACCCGGAGATCGATCTCGCGGCTATTAAAAAGTACCTCGACCCCGGCTCCGCGGAGATGTTCCGCAAGTACAACCGCAACCCAAAGTTCACCTTCGACCAGCTTCCGTTCTCCGACACCAAGATCACGCACTACTACGACGCGGACGCGACCGTCATTCCGCCGTACCTCGAAGCCTTCCCGGGCGTGAAGGCCGCGAAGTCGCTTGAGGAGCTTGTCGAGAGTGTGGACGCAGTATGGCTCGGCGATGCGAGCGGGTTCGGCGAAGATCACTTCGACCTGATCGCGCCCGCGCTCAAACGCGGCTTGCCGACGTTCTGTGACAAGCCGATCGGCGGCTCGGTCGCGGGAACGAAGAAGATTCTGGAGTTCGCGAAGAAGCACAACGCGCCGATCATGTCCAGCAGCCTGTTCCGTCACCATCAGGGGATGGAAGCAGCGGTGCGGAAGCGCGACGCGGACGAGTTCGGCCCAATTCGCTACGTGATCGCTGCCGTGCAGGGCGGTTACCGGCCGGACGGTTGGATGGTGTACGGCCAGCATCCCGCGTGGAGCGTGGTCACGCTGCTCGGCGCGGGCGCGCAAGCGGTGAGCATGTACGCGCGCGAGGACACCTGCCACGCGCTGGTGACGTACCCGGACCGGATGCCCGCGGAGATCTGGTTCGGGCGACCCAACGAGCAGTGGGAATACTGCCACACGGCCGTGTACTTCCAGAAGAAGAAGTTCGAGTTCACGCCGTCGATCGAGGGCGATTTTTGGTATGGCCACCACTACGAGATGTTCCGTATGGCCGCGACGTTCCGCGAGATGGTGAAGACCAAGAAGGAGCCGATCCCGCACGCGGAGATCGTCGCGGTCACGGCGATCGTCCACGCCGCGGCGAAGTCGCTCAAGGAGAAGAGCCGGCTGGTGGAACTGAGCGAAGTAGAGTGAGTGACGCAGTGCCCAAGTAAATCTCAGTGCGACCAGACCAAAGCATGGCCCCTCCGGGGCCAACGCTAAACGTTACTCTTTTGCGCGCTCAATCGCTCACCCTCGCAGCGCATCCAGAGCCGCGCCGATGTCTTCGGCGCGCATGAGCGATTCACCCACCAGTACCGCCCGCGCGCCGGCCGCGCCCAACCGCACCAGGTCCGGGTGCGTCTTGATGCCGCTCTCACTCACAACGACACGATCAAGCGGAATCTTCGGCAGCAACTCCAGTGTGTGTTCCAGGCGAGTCACGAACGTTCGCAGATCGCGGTTGTTGATGCCAACGATCGCCGCGCCACAGTCGAGCACACGCGGCAACTGGTCCGCGTCGTGCAGTTCCACCAGCGTGTGAAGCCCCAGCGCAATCGCCTGCTTCTGAAGCTCCGCCAGCCGGTCACCCGGTAGACACTCCGCGATCAACAACACCGCGTCCGCACCGGCGCAGCGCGCTTCGAGCAGTTGGTAGCGGTCGAGGACAAAGTCCTTCCGCAACACCGGGCACGCGACCGCAGCCTTCACGTCGGTGAGGTACTGCAAACGCCCCTGGAAGTAATCGGTGTCCGTCAGAACGCTGATCGCGGTGGCACCGTGCTGTTCGTAAGTCGTCGCGATGCGTACCGGGTCAAAGTCGGCGCGGATTACGCCCGCGGACGGCGACGCTTTCTTCACCTCCGCGATAACCGTGATCTTCCCAATCTGACGGATCGCGAGCTTGAAGTCGCGCGGTGGTTCCATTTTCGCGGCGCGGCGCTCGAGTTCGATCTCGGGCACCGCGGACTTCGCACTTGCGATCTCGCGCAACTTCGTTTCCACAATCCGGTCGAGTATGTTGCTCATGCATCGTCTCTGTGCGGGCGGCCGGGCAGCGGGTATTTTAAGGCCTGATGCGCGAACACCAACCTCCGTGCGCTACGAAGGACGAACCGTGCCGATTGATTTGTCGGAACTCTCGCGACTGCTGACGGCCGGTGCGATCGTCGCGGCGGTCGCCCTGCCTGTCGGACTCGTGGCGCACGTGCTGCGGCCGAAAGCCTCGCTACTCTTGCCCAGGTGGACGCCGTTTCCGGTTCCGTGGAGCGGGTTCGAGGTAACGATCGCGTTCCTGGTGGTCATGTTTGTGCTGCCAGCCGTGGTGTTCGCGTTGCTCCACGAGAGCGGCTTCTATCAGTTCGTTTACGGCGACTCGCTGTCGCCACCGGACGCGAAGGACTCACCGCCGGAAGCAAGGCGCGAAGCGAACACGCTCCGCGGGCTGTGGACGAACCTGCTTTCGCTGCCGCTCGTCCTCGTCGTGTTGTACCTCATTCGCCACACGCGGTACCCGAACTGGCGGCCGAACCTGAGCGGCAGCGTCGCGGGAAAGGTCACACTCGCGGTACTCGCGTGGTGCGTTCTCACGCCGATCGTGTTGCTCTTCAACGCGGTCGTGAACGTGGTTTCACAGCAACTCGATGTGCCGCCGGAGACGCACCCGCTCGCGAAACTCGGCGCGCGCCCGCTGCGTGATCAACTTCTGCTCGCGCTGGAAGCGTGCGTCGGTGCGCCGCTGCGAGAGGAGATCATCATTCGCGGGGTGCTGCTGTGGTGGTGCGTCGGGCGGATGAAACTGCCCGGTGTAGGCGTGCTACCCATAACGGGCACGCGGCCGTGGTTCGTGATGGGCGCGGCGGGATTGTTCGCCGCGACGGGCGGGAAGTGGCAGCCGGTGGTCTTCGCGTGCGCGCTCGTGGTGGGACTTGGCGTGTTGTGGCGTTTTACGCGCACCGGGGCGCGCCGGGCGCGGGCGGTGTACGCGACGGCTGCCTTCTTCGCGCTCATGCACCACGCCGTCTGGCCGAACCCGGTCCCGCTGTTCGTGTTGGGGTTGGGGTTGGGCTGGCTCGCGGTGCGCACGAACGGTCTGCTTGTGCCGGTGCTCGTTCACTCGCTGTTCAACGCGGTGTCGGTGGTGTTCGTGTTACGCTCTGCGTAGGGCGGGGCAAGTCTTCGCCGTCGCGCGGTCGCCGCGCCTCATGCGAGCGCTTCGCGGATCACCTCGCCGTAGGGGAGCAGCGGCACCGGGCGGTCCAGTTTGTCCGTGACGGTCATCTCGTGGTCGATGCCGAGCAGGTGGTACATCGTCGCGAGCACGTCCTTCGCCTTCAGCGGCCGATCGGTCGGTGTGGACGCTATCTTGTCCGTCTTGCCGATCACCTTTCCGCGAGCAACACCGCCGCCGGCCATCAAGTTGCAGTACGCCCGCCCCCAGTGCCCGCGACCGTCGCTCTGGAGCTTCGGCGTGCGGCCCATTTCGCTCAACACCAGCACCAGTGTGTCGTCGAGCATTCCGCGTTGTGTGAGGTCTTCGATCAGCGCCGAGAACGCGAGATCGAAGCCGGGGAGCAGGTCGGTCTTCAGCCGGTTCTTCTGGTCCTCGTGCGTGTCCCAACCGGTGTTGAGTTGCCCGAACTCGTCCCAGATCACCGTGACGAACTTGCAACCGGCTTCCACCAATCTTCGCGCTTGCAACGCACCCTGCCCGAACAGCGTCATGCCGTAGCGCGAGCGCTGTTTCTCCGATTCGCGACCGAGGTCGAGCGCGGTGCGGATCTTCGGTGAGTCCATCAGCGAGAACGCGAGCGCGCGGTTCTCGTCGAACTTTCTCCCCGTGCGCGACTTGTCAGCTTCGCGCCTTGCCGCGTCGAACTGCTCAAGAAGGGAGCGGCGGCTGCTGAGCCGGTCGAGCGTCATGTCGTCGGTGATCGCGGTGCCGGCCGCGAACTCGAACCGGCTATCCGGTGTGATGCCGAGGTGTGGGTCGCGGAACTCTTCCGGCTCTCCCCACGCGGCCCGGCGGACGGTTCGCGTTGCGCTGCCGCGGAACTCGCTCCAGATCGGGTCGAACTCGCCGCCGAGGTGCGCCGCATGCAGCCGCGCGTAAGGCGGCATCGTCCGCTTCGAGCTGAGGAGCCAGGGTAGCACGACATTGTCCGGTACGCTGCCTCTCGGCTTCGCCCCGTGCGCCTTATGGTTCAGGTACGTCACCACCGAACCGACGAACGGCCACTGTTCGGGGTGCTGCTGCGTCTCCTCGATGGGGATCGTTCCCTGTGGTAAGCCGGTCGTGGCGTACTGCATGCCGTGGAAGTTCCACGGGTGGTTGAGCGACCGGAGGAGCGTGACGCGGTCCATCACGCGCGCGACGTTCGGCAAATGCTCGTTGATGTCGAGACCGGGCACGACGGTGCGGATCGACTTCATCTCGCCGCGAATTTCGGCGGGCGCGTCCGGCTTGGGGTCGAACGTGTCGATCTGGCTCGGCCCGCCGAAGAGGTAGAGCAGGATGACGTTCTTGGCTTTCTTTCCGCGGAGCGCGGGCGTCTCGCCCGCTTTTGCGCTGGCGAGCGTAGGGCGAAAGCCCCCTGTTAGGAGCGAGAGCGAGCCGGCGCGGAGAAGGTCGCGGCGCGTGACGCCGTTGCACGAGCGCTTCGGACTGCCGAGGATTCGGAGCATCGCGGGAACTCCGGCAAGGAATCGTCGCGCTTACACAATCGCTTTGATGACGCTACCGCGACTGGCCGCGAACGGGCGCCCTTCGGCGTCGCGCAGTTCGGCGTCCGCTCCGAACCCGAGGCGGTCCAGCACGGTGGCGATTAAGTCGCGCGGCTCGACACGCCCGTCGGCCGCATACGCGCCGTTCTTGTCCGACGAACCGTAGACAACGCCGCCGCGAATCCCGCCGCCGGCGAGAGCGAGTGAGAACACGTGGCCCCAGTGGTCGCGCCCGGCGTTGCCGTTGAACTTCGGCGTGCGCCCGAACTCGCCGAACCACACTACCAGCGTTTCATCGAGCATCCCGCGAGCATCCAGATCGGTTACCAGTGCCGAGAATGCGCGGTCCATCATCGGCATCAGGAAGTCCTTCGCGGACTGGTTGTGCTTCGCGTGCGTGTCCCACCCGCCCTGGTTCTCTAACTTTGCGATGCGAGTCCAGTTGATTTGCACCAGCGACACGCCCGCTTCCACCAAGCGGCGAGCGAGCAAGCAGCTTTGCGCGAACCGGCTGCGGCCGTATCGCTCGCGCAGGCGGTCGGGTTCGCGCTCGATGTCGAACGCGGCCCGCGCTGCCCCAGATGAGACCAACTCGAACGCTTTCTGTGTGTTCGCGTCGTGTAGGTCGAACGAACCGCGACTCCCGGCTGATTCCATCCGGCGGTTGATCCCGTCGAGCAGTTCGCGCCGGTCCGACAATCGCGACGCGGGCACTTCATCGGGCGGAGCGAGTGCGCCGATCTTGAACTTCGCGTCAGCGGGGTCGCAGTGGATGAGCCACGGGTCGTGCTTGCGCCCAAGCAGACCCGCGTCCTGACCGGGCCACGGGAAGTTGCCGTCGTTCCAGATGTGTTCCGGCAGCGTGACCGCGGAAGGCAGTTGACCCGCGGCAGGACGCAGGTAGCGCACCATCGCGCCGAGTGACGGCCAGTTGTTCGGCGCTTTTGGCAGCGCACTTTCGACGTTCAGCGGTGCGTGCGGCACGCCGGTGAGCATCTGGTAGCCACTCGATGAGTGCGCGTTGTCGTTGGTGACGACCGCTCGCAGTACCGCGATCTTGTCGGTGAGCTTCGCGGTTTCGGGCATTAGTTCGCCGACGCGCAACCCTACCGTGCGGCTCGCGATCGTGACGAACGGCCCGCGAACTTCGAGCGGCGCGTCGGGTTTCGGATCCCAGGTGTCGTGCTGCGACGGTCCGCCGGTCAACCCGAAGATGATGACCGACTTCGCCTTCGCGGGCTTCGCGGACGGTGTCGCGCGGGCTTGTTGCGCGAGCAGTTGCGGGAGCGTCAGCCCGCCGAGGCCGATCGCGCCGGCACGCAGCCATTCGCGACGGGAGAGGTGGTTGGCATCGTCGGGGGAGACGAGTCGCAGCATTGCGTCGTACCGGAGGAGGGCGGGGTCGGCGGGAACCCTGGCGGGTTGCTCTATTCCACCCGATCCGCGGGCGGAGTGCAACGGAAAGCGGTGTTTCGGCGCGGGGAGTTGTAACAACTCGTGTGGCTGCTCGTTACATTCGGGCCGAGAAAGCGTTACTATCTCCAGTGTCTCGGCAGCACCGCCGGACCTTTCCCGACCCGGTTCGGGGCACTTTAACCTGAGGACGAATCATGGCAAGCAAGTGGCTGCTGATGGCTCCGGTCGCGGGCGCTCTGGGCATTGCGGCGGGCGTTGGCGCGGATGAGTTCCTGATCGCTGCGGGCGAGGCGAAACAAGACCTGAAGCCCGCGACCACGCTTCCACTGTCGCGGGTCGTGCTGTTCAACTCAGGCGTGGGCTATTTCTCGCGCTCCGGCGAAGTGGACGGCGACGCACGCGTCGATCTGACGTTCCCGGAAGCGGACATCAACGACCTGCTCAAGAGCATGGTGCTCGAAGACTTCAGCAAGACCGGACGAGTCTCCGCCGTGAGCTACGACTCACGCGAACCGATCGCGCGCACGCTGTCGAGTTTCGCGATCAACCTGAACAATAACCCGACGTTCGCGGGGATCGTGTCCCAGATGCGTGGCGAGCGCATCGAGGTCGCGATCAGCGCGACCGCGGCGAACCAGCCCGGAAAACTCACCGGCACCATCGTCGGCGTTGAGAAGCAACGGGTGCCCGCCGGCGCCGCGACCGTCGAATTGGAAGTGCTGAACATGTGGTGCGCCGAAGGTATGCGCGCGGTCAAGATGTCCGACATTCAGAGCCTGCGATTCTCGAACCCGATCATCGAGAGCGAATTCCGCCGGGCGCTCGAAGTGCTGACGCTGAGCCACGACAACGGGAAGAAGGCGGTTCAACTGCACTTCGCGGGCGAAGGCAAACGCAAGGTCCAGGTGGGTTACGTCATCGAGGCGCCGATCTGGAAGACGAGCTACCGGCTTCTGATGGCGGACAAGGACAAGCCGTATCTGCAAGGCTGGGCGATGGTCGAGAACCCCACCGATGAGGACTGGAACAGCGTGAAGATGGCGCTCGTGTCCGGGCGCCCGATCTCGTTCAAGATGGATCTCTACAACCCGCTCTACATCAACCGGCCGACGGTCGAGCCGGAACTGTTCGCATCGCTGCGACCCGTGACGTATCGCGGCGGCTTCGGAAATGAATTGCAGGTCTCGAAGAAACAGGACGAGGCGCTCAAGGAACTGGACAAGGCTCTCAAAGACACCGACGGCACACGCCTCGGCGCGGCACCGGCGCTGGCGTTTGGGGCACCCGTTCGCGAGAGCGGCCTGGGTCGATCGGTTCGGCCCAACGACCCGAACGCGAAGTTCGCGCGCGACACCGCCGCTGAACTGGCGCAGCGGTTGGGCCACGGGAGCGTGGGCAACGCCGCGACCGCCGGCGCGCTCGGCGATTTCTACCAATACACCATCGACCACCCGGTTACGCTCCCTCGCCAGAAGTCGGCGATGCTGCCCATCGTGGGCAAGGAGATCGAAGGGACGCGGGTCAGCATCTACAACTCCAACGTGCAAGCCAAGCACCCGCTGTTGGGTTTGCGCTTCAAGAACACGAGCGGCGCGCATCTCAATCAAGGTCCGATCACGGTGTTCGAGGGCAGCGTCTACGCCGGCGACACCCGCGTTCTGGATGTGCAACCCAACGAAGAGCGTCTGCTCTCCTACGCGATCGATCTCGGAACGGAAGTCGATCCGAAGGCCGGCGCCGGCAAGCAGAAGATCACCAGCGTCAAGGCGGTCCGCGGAATCGTGACGACGGTGACGAAGATCACGGAGGAGACGACGTACAAGGTGGTGAACCGTTCGCAGACGGACCGCACGCTGTTGATCGAGCACCCGAACCGCACCGCGCAGCAGTTCAAGTTCGTGGACACGCCCAAGCCCGTGGAAGACACGCCCGAGGTGTTCCGCTTCCAGCACACACTCAATGCTGGCGAAACCAAATCCTTCACCGTCAAGGAAGAGAAGGACGTCACTGCGACTGTGAGCCTGACCAACGGAGCCGAGAACCAGATCCGCTACTTTATCTCGTTGAGTGAAGCTAGCCCGGCCCTCAAGCAGAAGCTCGAAGAGGCCCTCAAGATCAAGGGCATGTGGGACAGCGCGCTCCGCGAGTTGAACCAGATCAGCGCGGACCTTCAGCGCCTCACCATCGACCAGGACCGCATTCGGAAGAACCTGCGAGAGACGCCGAAGGAGGCCGAGGTGTACGCCACCTACCTCAAGAAGCTCTCCGATCAGGAGAAGGAAATCGACGCGCTGACCGCGAAGCAGAAGGCGTTCGTGACCGACGAGTTCAAGGCGCGCAAGAAGTACGAGGACTACCTCGCCAACATCACCGACTGACGCGACCCGCGGCCCGGCGTGAGCGGAATCTTCGCTCGCGTCGGACCCGTAGTCGTTGGCGACACCGCACTCGACAAGCCATCACGTCCCCCGACCTGACGCCGGTACGCTCTCCGAAGAGGTTTGCCATGTTTCGTCCGCTGAGCACCATCGCGGTGTTCGTGTTTGTCGCCGGCTTGGTCGTGGCCCAGGACGAGATCCGTCGCGGGACCGTGAAATCCATCGACGCCGAGAAGAAAACGGTGACGATCACCGCGAACGGCAAGGACGAAACCTTCACGCTCACCGCCAGTACGCGCGTGATGGGCGCCGACAGCAAGGTGGTTGCGAAGCCGTTCGATGACAAGGGACTGTCACCGGGATCGGCTGTGCAGTTCAAGTCCGACAAGGACGGCAAGGCGCTTGTGGGCTTAAAGTTCGGGGCCGGGAACGCGGGTCAGCCGCCGAAGTTCGACGTGTCCAAACTGAAACCGCTCACCGGCATGGGCACCGAGAAGTATCAGGGGCACGACGGCGGGCTGTACGCGGGCGGCAAGAACGAACGCCCGAAGGAACACGATGCCGCCGGGCTTGCGCTCGCGAAGGCACTCCGGCCGCTCGATGCCGACGGCAACCCCGTGAACACTGGCAAGGTGGTGATGCTCTCCGTCGGGATGAGCAACACGACTCAAGCGTTTTCGACATTCAAGCGGCTCGCGGACACCGACAAGGAGAAGCACCCCGATCTCGTTCTCGTGGACGGTGCGCAAGGTGGCATGACCGCGACCCGCATCAAAGACCCCGACGACAAGGCCAGCGGCACGAAGTACTGGGAGGTCGCCGATCAACGCCTGAAGACCGCGGGCGTGACGCGCGAGCAGGTGCAGGTGGCGTGGATCAAGCAGGCGGACGCGGGACCGAACCAGGGGTTCCCGAAGTACGCGGAGACGCTCCGCGACGAACTGCGGCAGATCGTTCAGGCGATGCACAAGCGGTTCCCGAACTTGAAGATGGTGTACCTGTCGAGTCGCACTTACGGCGGGTACGCGACCACGGGCCTCAACCCGGAACCGTATGCGTTCGAGTCGGGCTTTTCGGTGCGGTGGCTGATCGAGGAGCAAACGAAGGGCGACAAGGAACTGAACTTCGACCCGAAGAAGGGCGCGGTGAAAGCTCCGTACTTGCTCTGGGGTCCGTACCTGTGGGCGAACGGAACGACCAAGAACTCGGAGGGTCTTTCCTACGAGCAATCGGATTACGGCAACGACGGCACGCACCCGTCGCCCGCGGGTCAGAAGAAGATCGCCGACCACATGCTGAAGTTCTTCAAGTCGGACGCGACCGCAAAGCCGTGGTTCGTGCGCCCGACGAAGGAGTGAGGTGCGCCCGTGAAGCCCCAAGCGGCAAAGTGATTGCGGCTTCGCGAGCGTACTCAGTTCAGACGTAATGAATCTCGAACGGCTTGTTCGTGATGAACAGCACGGTCACGTCGCCGTCAGCGGACGCGCCGTGCTCCATGACGGAGCTTTCCGGGAACCACACGAAGCACCCGGGGCCGTAGTTGCCCGCGTGCGTGACCAGTGTTCCCTCCAAAACGTACATGCCGTGCGCGCACGGGTGCGTGTGCCGCACGTTGATGACTCCGGCTGGGTAGCGGACGAGCCGCACTTCCATACCAGTGTCGGGGTCGGTGATTAAGTTCTTCCGGTAGAGGGCGCGGCCCAACTTCTCGTTGAACCGTTCTTCCCAGGGCAGCGTAGCCGCGTTGATGGCGATGAGCGGTTGTGCGTCCACGGAATACCTCCTCGATGGGTTCGGCCGGAACTCCGGATTTTAACACGATGAACCCGAGTGACAAGCAGGTGACGGAACTCCAGAAGGTGCTGCTGACATGCGAAATCGAAAAGTAACGCGAGCGGTTTGGCTCGGTGTAGCGTTCTCGCTGTGGAGTTGCGCGCCCGCGATTGCCGCGGACCCGGTTCCGCTCATCGGGTACACCGAACTGCGCACCAACCTACCCGGCGGCCGACACGCGAACGTCCGCACCATGCGCGCCGCGGTCGTGAAAGCAGACGGCACCGGGCGGAAACTCGTGGCGGAGGAATGGTCGAAGGAACCTGACACGTGGACGCAGTTCGCGGGTTGGTCGCCCGACGGCAAGACTGCGATCATTGGGGCCGGCTGGCAATCGCCCGAGAACGCCAAATGGGAAGAGGAGAACAAGCGGTTCCGCATGGACGAGGGCAAGTGGAAACTCGATTCGTGCCTGCTCGACCTCGCCTCGGGAAAGGTCGCGAACGTGACCGGTGTGGACCGGGTGAGCCATTACAACGGCGGGCTGTTCTACCTCCCCGACGGAAAAGGGTTTGGGTTCACGCCGCTTATCAAAGGTGTCTCGAAGCCGTTCGGGATGGACCTCGACGGGCGCAACAAACGCGATGTCTCGGGCAAAGGCACGGGCTTCACGTATGGCTACAGCGCCTCGCCAGACGGCAAGTTCATCTGTTACCACGAGAACTATCAGATCCACATTTCCAACGCGGACGGCAGCAACAAGAAGCACATCAAAACGGGGAACCCGTTCGACTTCGCGCCGAAGTGGTCGCCGGACGGAAAGTGGCTGTTGTTTGTCAGCGGTGAGCACTACAACTGTCACCCGCAGGTCGTGAAGACCGACGGCACCGGGTTGAAGAAGCTCGCGGATCGCGGCGGGTATCGCGGTGTGATCGAGTTCCTTGACGTGCCCGATTTCCACGGCGGTAGCAGCGACGTTCCTGTTTGGTCCATCGACGGCGCGATGGTCTACTTTACTGCGAAGGTCGGCAAGAGCGTGGAGTTGTTTCAGACGACACTCGACGGCAAGGCGACGCAACTCACCAAGTCGCCCGCCGGCGCGATGCACTACCATCCGCAACCCTCGCCGGACGGGAATTGGCTCGTCTACGGCGCGATGCGAGACGGCGTTCGCAACATTTACGTGATGAATCTGTCCGACCGAACCGAAAAGCAACTCACCGAGTTGAAGACCGGTTCCGGGGCCATGTGGGCGCACTGGCAACCGACAGGATTGGCCAAGTAACGATTTGTGAGTGCCCATGCCTGGTAATCATTAAACAATTGACTTGGCGCCCTCTGCGCCCACGGGTACATTCCATAAACGACTCGATCTTCTCACATTTGAGACGACGTTTTCTTTGTCTGACTCGTTTGGTGAATCTCTCCCCCAATGGTCAGGCGTTTCCATTCTCTCCCTCATAAGGAGGATTCCGATGACGCTCCGTCGGAACTCCGGGTTTACGCTCATTGAACTGTTGGTGGTGATCGCGATCATCGCCATCCTGATCGGGCTGTTATTGCCCGCCGTGCAGAAGGTGCGCGAGGCCGCGGCCCGGATGCGGTGCGGCAACAACATGAAACAGCTCGCCCTCGCGTGCCACAGTTACCACGACCGAGTGGGCCAACTACCCCCGTCGATTCAACTGCGGTCCGGTGTCGATCGGACGGTCGCGGGCACCAACGCCTTCGGGCCGAACTGGGTGGTCCTGATCCTGCCGGACATCGAGCAGGGGAACTTGTACAACACGCAGTCGGCCAACATCACCACCTACATGGCGAACGGGAACACGGCCTGGAAAGCGGTCGGGACGACCTCAATCAAGACCATGTTGTGCCCGTCGGACACGAACGCGGAGGTTGCCTGGAGCGGGGCCGGTGGCGGCTGGGCGCGGGGCAACTACGGGTGCAACGCTGGTGGCCTGCACCAGTCCGACGGAACCGGTGCGACCAGCGGCGTCGGGTATATCAGCAGCGAGGCCGGGGCCAGCCCGCCGAATAACAACGCCCCGGTCGACCTCGGGGTGCCAGTGGGCACCACGGCCGGCGGGGTGATGTGCATCAACTTTGGGTCTGGCATCGACCGCATTCGCGACGGGTCGTCGAACACGATCCTGCTCGCCGAACTCCGGATCGGGGCGCATCTCGGCGCCCAGGACGCGCGCGGCGTCTGGGCGATTGGCTTTCCCGGGTCGAGCGTGGTTTCCGGCAATGGGTGGGACTGCGCGCGGCCGAACACGACCGATGACAATGCCGACGACTGTGAGGGGTGCATCAACGACCCCGTGAACGGCATGGGCGCCTGGCCCGGGTGCCCGTTCCAACAGGCCACCTCCCGCAGCAAGCACACAGGTGGCGTTCAGGTCGCGCTGGGCGACGGCAGCGTCCGGTTCGTCAACAACAGTGTCTCGATGGGCAACTGGTTCCTCATGCTCAGCCGCGACGATGGTCTGACCTGGACCGATTAACTAACCCGACCCACCTCAAGAACGGTGCGTGACCCGCCAACGGGCGGATCATGCACCGTTCCCCATGCGATCACATGCGATTTCCTCTCCGCGTGCGCCGGACCAGGCTCGCCGCAGTGGGCCTCGTCGCACTTGCGGCGGTTGGTACCGCTGCGTACTGGTTCGTTTTTCGCCCGGACCCCGGCGACCCGCGGTTGAACACCTTCGTCCACGCACGCCCGCCGGTGCCCGTCGTCTTCACGTCCCGCACCGAACCGTTGAGTTTCGAGGCCGCGGCGCCGGACGGTGAAGAGTTCCGTTACCCAGGTAAGCGTCTCTGGGCGGCACGCGAGGGCCGACTGCGGCTCCTCACGCCCCGCGGCACCGTGCACGAACTCACCTGGGGGAAGACACTCCCCGACGGCGGCACGCTCATCGATGTGATGAGTCCGTCGGTTACGTTCGACGGGAAGTCGGTGCTGTTCGCGGGCCGCAAGGGCGGTGACGACCCCGGACACTTCCGCCTGTACGAAGTCCGCATCGACGGGACCGAACTGCGCCCGCTCACTGGCGGTTCCGATGACCACGGTGCTGATGCGCTCCCGCCGATGCGATTCGCTGAAGACGGCGCGATTCTGCCCGCCGATGCGCGCCGCCGGACGGATTACGACGACGTCGACCCCGTCGAGATTCGCGCCGAACCGCGGCAGATCATGTTCGCTTCGAGCCGCACGCCGGACCTGGGGCGCGACCACGCTCGCCGCTGTACGACCCTCTGGTTGCTCCACGCCGACGGTCGCAAGACTCCCGCGACCGCAAACCGTAACAACGACCGGTGGCCGTGGATGATGGCTAGCGGGTACGTCGCGTTCAGCCTGTGGAGCCGCAACCGAGAGGTCATCTCGGCCGACGCTACTGCGGTGCGCCCGTTCGACCCGGTGGTCGCGTCGGCGACCCAGCCCACTGATGCGTGGCTCGGGGCGTTCCTGAGGGTTAGTTCGTCTGGTCACTTCGGGATGCTGGTGAAACCGCCGGTTCCGGTCTGGCGCCCGCGATCGCTGGGCAACGGCCGAATCGCGTTCATGACAACAGTGGGGGATGGCGCGCTCGTGGCGGTGCAGGCCGAACCCGGGTTGATCGCTGCCGCGCCGAGTTCTGCCTACGGTCCGCTTCCGCGACAACAGGGGACACGCCTCCGCCGCGCGCCGGACCGGACCGCCGACGGGCGGGCACTCTGGACCGCGACGCCGTCACCATGCCCGCACGGTCGCGTACTTCTTTCGGCGGCCCCGCTCGAACCCGGACAGTCGCGCGCGGTGCCCGGCGCGTTCGGATTGTACGTCGCGTCGGACGACTGGCCGGATCAGGACGCTCCGCCTTCTGACTCGAGCGTGAATCTTCAACCCCTCTTCGACGACCCAGAGTTGGTCGATGCCGAACCGGTGGCGGTTTACGCGCGAAAGGTATACGACGTGCCGCTTGGTCAGCCCGATGTGTCGCGGGAAGTGGCGCTGACTTTGGCGAACGGGAAGTCGTATCGCGGGCCGGTCGGTACAGTGTTCGCTACCGGGTTGTACAGCGCGGTGATGAACGACCTACCGGGCCAGCAGACCGACGCCGGCACCGGACCAGTGTTCGTTCCGCCACCGCTCAACTCCATCACGCGGCTCAAGGTCTACGCGTCCCGCCGCGACCAGTTCGACGATCCGGTGAAGTTGCGCGTGCCGGGTGTGTGGGAACTGCTGCTGGAATTGCCCGCGAAGGACGCGGCCGGTGGCCCGCTCCCGACCGACGCGCCGACGGTGCTCGCGGGCTTCGGCGCGGACGGGAAAGTGGTTCGGTGGGCGTCGGGCTCAACGGACTCCCTCGGTCGTCGGGCCGAGTTTTACGCCTTCGCCGGCGACCACTACAGCCTGACCGGACCGGGCCGCAAGCACTTCTGCGTCGGCTGCCACCCTGGGCATAGTGGGATGCCACGTGTGAACCACCGTCACGCCGAACCTTTTGGTGACTGACACCGACCACGAGGCCGTAACCATGAATCGCTTTATTTCGACCCTGTTCGTTCTGGTGACCGCGCTTTCAGGGTGCGGTGCTCCCAAAACGCATTCGATCAGCGGCACGGTGTTGCACGGTGGCGAGAAGATGACCTGGCCGGACGGCGGCACGTTGCTGGTCATTTTCATGTCGGAGGACGAGACGCGCGCGGAGCGGTACGTGGCCCGCGAGACGGACACGGCGATGAGCACGTACAAGATCACCGGCATCCCGCCGGGGCGCTACAAGGTGGCCGTGCAGCAGTTTTTCCCCGACGCGAAGACGAACTTCAACGACGCGCTCAGCGGGAAGTACGATCCCGGGCACACCAACCTCGTGGTCGAAGTGACGCAGGACGGGCAGGTGCTCGACATCGAGGTGCCAAAGACCGCGCCCGCCGCGGGCGCGCCGAAGGGCGGAAAGGGCGGTCGCAAGAAGGGCGACCCGAAAGAAGCGGAGAAGGCGAAGGAACCCGGGAAGTAGAGGGTCGCACAATCGGAGCCGGGCGAAGGGTAATCTCGCCCTTCTTGACCCCGAAGGGGTCGGACATCGTCGCTGCGGGCGGTCAACAGATTTCAATCCTTGGCGGTCACAAGCTCCCGTCTGTCGTTGAATCACGAGGAGTGGGCCGTTCTAACGGGTGTTTGCTCGAAGCGGGCATTCGACCCAGCCGCTCTCTCATTCCTCAGTGGTTGACGGGATTCACCCTCCAAGGGTTGAATCTGTTGAAAGCTCGGGGCGAACACGCGGGCAACGTCGAGGTCAGCGCCCCGCGATGCCCGTCGCACCGGGCCGCCAGTCGAGCGGAGCCGGAGCCGCGCCAATGCGGTCGTGGTCGATCTTGCCCATCAGTTCGTTGTACACGTGCTTCACGTTGTCCTTGTTCATGTCGGTCTCGGCCACGTTTACGCCAGTCCACTCCTTGTACCACGCGAAGTCCAGTCCCTTCGTGATGTCTTCCACGGACTTCTTCGCGTCGATGCCGTTTTTCACCGCGGCGCGGAGTTCGGTGAAATACCGCTTCTCCAACGCGAACAGGTCTTTGCGCGAGATCTTCCCGTGACCGGGACAGACGAGGTCAATCTCCAACTTGTCCATCGCGTCGAGGCACTTGATCCAGTTCGCGGAGTTGGCGTGGCCCATGTAATTGAACGCGCCGTTCACGCACGCGTCGCCGGTGCAGAGGATTTTGTGCTTCGGAAGGTACGCGCTCGCGTCGCCAGCCGTGTGGCTATGTCCGAAGTGCATGAAGATCACGTGCTGCGTGTCGTCTTTCAGTTCGTACTTGTCGTCGAAAGTAATGTCCACCTGCTTGAGTTCATTGTCTTTGATGTCTTTGCGGTCCTTCGCGGCATCTTCCCACTGCTTCGGACCGTTCACCTTCAGCATCCGGGCCGCGTTCTTGTGCGCGATGATCTGCGCGCCCTCCTTCGCCCAGATGGTATTGCCGTAAGCGTGGTCGCCGTGGTGGTGCGTGTCGAGCACGTACTTGATCGGCTTCTTGGTCGTCTTCTTGATGTCCGCGATCACGTCGGCGGCTTCCTTCGGGAAGTTTGCGTCGATCACGACGACGTAATCCTTGAAGACGATCCAGGTGTGATTGCTGCCGCCGAACGGGATCTTCTTGTCGTTGGCCGAGATGGACGAATAGCGGAAGAACACGCCGGGCGCGATCTCTTTCACATCGTTGAACTTCATCTCCGGGATGGGCAGTTGCTTCGGTTCGTCTTTCTTGTCGGCCCCGGCGTACACGACGAGGGCAAATGCGACACCGACCGACGCGAGCAACGCGATTCGTTTTAGCATGGGGGATTCCCGGAGTGAGTGTGGAAGATGTGAAGAGCGTAACCGGCTGAGTGCGAAAAAGAAAGCCCCGGAAATGCGTCGAGGGCCGACGCTCGCCGACTACTGACTCTCCGTGACGCGGGTGTCGTTGCTTCGGGCGAAAGGGAATCGATCCCCTTGGTCCCGCCGGTGACACCAGCCCAGCAACGAATCGTGGACTACACGACTCGCGCGGCACGAGAGAAGTCAGTAGCCAGTGAGCGTCAGCCCCCGGCAGTTATCATTTCCAGAGTACCGTTTTGGAAACGTTGCTGCTGAAAAGCAACACTTCCCACGATCGCTTAGTAGCGGCCACCACCGCTGCGGCCACCGCCACCGCCACCGCCGCCGTAGCCACCGCCACCGCTGCGGCCACCGCCGCCGCCGCCGCCGCCGTAGCCGCCACCGCCGCCGCCGGAGCGGGGACGCTCTTCGCGGGGCTTGGCCTCGTTCACGGTCAGAGTCCGACCGCCGAGTTGGGCGCCGTTGAGGGCCGCGATGGCCTCATCACCACCGTCGTGCATCTCGACGAACGCGAACCCGCGGCTGCGCCCGGTTTCGCGGTCGCTGACGATTTGCGCGCCCAGTACGGTGCCGTACTGGGAGAACGCCTGCACCAGATCGTCGCTGGTGGTCTGGAACGAGATGTTCCCGACGTACAACTTCTTCGCCATAATCATTCACTTCTTGGGCCGTGGGCCCGATAGAACGCTGCGCGGAACCCCCCGCGCTGAGGACAGGACTGACGAGTAGCCGGGGGCTCGATCATCCGCGATTGTCACGCGAAATGGCCGAATACCACAGTTCCTCTGCGATTGCGACGATGCTAGCTTGACTGTCTTGGAGGCTGTGAGGGTAGCTCAAAGTCAAAAGACCAAGAAGTGCAGAGCGAGATAGCAGCAAAGCGGTTCGTAGCTCCTGAACTGAACGGCACCCGCCGCCCAGTGACAGAATAATATGGTGTGTGTGAAAAATAAAAAGGGCAATTGGAGAAAATGTTCGCCGCCGCTTGCGATTTCGCTACCGCCGGGGTTCTCGCGCGACCGCGGTGCGTTCGACCGTTCGAAGTTCGACCCAGCCGGGGCTACCCGGCTAGGTTTTTCTTCTCGCCGCGTTATACTGCTGTCCCATGTCACACCTCGTCGCACTCGACGCGTTCCACGGCCCACTCGACTTGCTCCTCTATCTAGTCAAGCGAAACGAGGTGGACGTTCTCGATATCCCGATTGCGACCATCGCCGACCAGTTCCTCGCTTACATCCTCGCGGTGAAGGAACTCGACGTTGAATTTGCGGGAGAGTTCCTGGTGATGACCGTGACGCTCATGGAGATCAAGAGTAGGACGCTGCTCCCGGCTGACACACAGTTCGCCAGTGATGACCAACCCGACCCGCGGCGCGAACTCGTGCGGCAGTTACTCGAATACCGCAAGTTCAAGGACGCGGCGGCAGCATTGGAAGCGAAGGCGGAAGCCGCCGGTACGCGGATCTCGCGGCAGGAACCCGTGGAGGTTGATCGCGACCGCAGTCCGAAGGTGCGCCCGGTCGAACTTTGGGACTTGGTCAGCGCATTCGCACGGCTCATGCGCGAAACGCAGTCGCTTCAGCCCGCGACAATTGCGGTCGATGACACGCCGCAGCACGTTTACGAAGCGCAGCTTAAGGACTGCGTGACTGCGGCCGGCGGGCGACTCCCGTTCCGCGACGCATTCCCGCCGCCACACTTCAAGGCGCGCTTGATCGGTATCTTCCTCGCGGTACTCGAGCTGATCCGACACCGCGGCTTAGGTCTGGAACAGCCCGAACCCGAGGGGGACATCTTCCTCGTCACCATACCGGCCGTGGAGTAGGTGCCGCTTGCCGAGCGGCGCGACGACACAACTTGGATCGATAAGAAGTATCTCGCCAGACGCGAACGCGAATGTATCGAGCAATACGAATTGTCCAGCCGTTCCGCTCAGCAAGCGGCACCTACCAACAAAACGGAACACCATCATGTCCTCGCCTTCCGCGCGGCCGGTCGCGCTCGTCACCGGGGCCAGCGCCGGGATCGGCGCCGAGATCGCCCGCCTCCTCGCGGTCGATCACGACCTCGTACTCACCGCGCGCCGCTCCGAACAACTTCAGGCGCTCGCGGACGAACTGAAACAGAAACATGGCGCGACGTGTCACGTGTTCCCCGCCGACCTCGTGGAGCCGGACGCGCCTCGCAAATTGTTCGACACGATCAGTGCCGCGGGGATCGCGATCGATGTGTTGGTAAACAACGCCGGGTTCGGCGACCTCGGCAAGTTCGCGCAGTCGGACCTCGGCAAAGCGCTCCAGATGCTCCAGGTGAATGTCGTAGCGCTCACCGAACTGACCGGGCTGTTCCTGCCCGCGTTCGTCGCGCGCGATTCAGGCCGCGTCCTGAACGTCGGGTCCATCGCGGGGTTCCAGGCTGGGCCGTACATGGCGGTGTACTACGCGACGAAGGCCTACGTGAACTCGTTCTCCGAAGCGCTGCACACGGAGTTGCGCAGAACTGGTGTCACGGTCACGGTGCTGTGTCCCGGTCCGGTGGCGACCGAGTTCGCGGCGGTTTCGGGGATGCAGACGACACGCGCGTTCAGCGCGGGTCAGGCGATGGGCGCGCGCCCAGTGGCCGCGGCTGGCCTTCGCGCGCTGAAGGCCGGTCGGCGGATGGTCGTTCCCGGGTGGCGGAACAAGTTGATGCTGTTCGCGGAGCGATTCTTCCCGCGAAGTGCGGTTCTCTCGGCGGTGAAGTGGATGATGAGCCGCCGCATTTAACCCGGAGGACTTTGTCCTCAACTCGTCGTGAGCGCGTGCGGGACGAAGTGGTCGGCGCCGGACATCTCACGGCAGTGCTCCTTGTCGGCTTGTGCAGCGCGGATCGCATTGTTCACTTCGTCGTCGTCTGCGGCGAGGTAGTTCAGGAGGTTCGCACACCGGGCGCGGAACTCGGGGTCGGCGTTCCGCAACCCGACGAGCAACGCGGGCACGGCCCCACGACCGACGCGCTTGAGTGCGGTCGCGGCCACCACGCGGCTGCGGGTCTCCGGTTCGGCCAACAGGTTCACCAGTCCGGTGACGGCCGGGGCCGCCGCAGGACCGAGGCGCCCGAGCGTGCCGGCGCAGTTGCGGCGCACGCTGGTGTCGGCGTCGTGCAGCCCGATCACGAGCGCGGGCACGGCGGGGATCGCCTGCACCCCGAAGTCGCCCATCGCGCGCGCCGCGCGGCGCCGCACGCGGGCCGACGCATCGCGCATTCCCTTCGCGAGGGCCGCGACCCGCTTGGCTGCGGGTACCGACAGTTCCGCCAGCGCGACCACGGCCAGTTCCCGTACCTGCGGGTTTGGGTTGTTCTGGGTTTCCAGAAGCACCTCGTAGGCCACGTTCGACTGCGCATCCGGCAGCCCGTGGACGAGAATGGTGAAGACCAGCTTGTGCATCACCTGCGGTGTGAGCGGTTCCATAATGTGCGGACTTGTGGGTGGGCGACCCGCTTGGGCTGTCGCGGGGGGATGTTGGTTCTCCAACCGTAGGTCACCGGTCCGCGAAAAGATCGGCCCGGCCGAACCGATTTGCGCACGTGCGCATCAACAGTTAACACCTGCGGACCCGCGCTAAGGCTCGTTAACACTCCCACTGTCACAACTGCGGCGCAGTCGGTACAACTTGGGGAATGTGTTTGGTGTTTGGTGGTTCGTGTTTGGTGCTTCGCCCTCGCGTTCTTCCAAACCCAAATCGCACAAACGAAACACGAAACACGACCAACCGAGAGAGCAATGGCTGCACAGGACAACTACGTCGGACTGGACGTCGGCGGGACCACGATGAAGGCAGCGGTGGTAACCGGCGCCGGGCGGCCGCTGTCCAAGCCAGTAGTAATGGACACTAACCCGGAGCGCGGACAGGACGAAGGTTTGGAGACGATGTGCGAGACGATTCGCCGCGCGGTCGCCGCCGCGAACCTGACGTTCACCAACATCGCTGCGATTGGAGTCGCGACGCCGGGCCTCATGGACATCAAAGCCGGATTGATCCTCGACCCGCCCAATCTGAAGCCGTGGAAGAACGTGCCGGTCCGCGATCACATCGCGAAAGCATTTGGCCTGCCGACCGCGTACCAGAACGACGCGAACGCCGCGGCTTATGGCGAGTTCTGGGTCGGGGCCGCCAGCGACGTGAAAAGCATGGTACTGTTCACTCTCGGAACCGGTGTCGGCGGCGGCATCATCATCGACGACAAGATCATCGAGGGCGAGCACAGCCACGGCGGTGAACTGGGTCACGTGCGGATCGCGATGCCCGACACCGGCCGGCAGTGCGGGTGCGGCGCTCGCGGGTGCCTCGAAGCCTACGGCAGTGCAACGAACGTCGTCAAGCGCGCGCGAGAAGACATGGCGTGCTGGCGCGGACCGGCGAGCAAGCTCCGCGACTACTACACTGCAACCGACGAGGATTTCACAGCGAAGGTCATCTTTAGGTACGCGGCCGACGGCGACGAACTGGCGATGAAGGTGGTAGACGACACCGCGTACTACCTCGCACTCGGCGCATGCGCGGTGATGGCGACGGTCGATCCCGAGATGATCGTGTTCGGCGGCGGGATGGTCGCGGCGGGCGAGTGGTTCCGATCGAAGATCGGCGCTTACGTGAATCGGTACGGGCTGCCGTTCCCGACGAAGTCGGTGAAGATCGCGTTCGCGAGCCTCGGTTCGGACGCGGGCTTCATCGGCGCTGCGGGCTGTGCCCGGATGCTCGTACAGCGAAAACAGTGAGGTTGTCGCGATGCGGGAAGACGCAATGGCCGCATTCGAGGACGAGTTCGACCGGCCGAGCTACGAGCGCCCGGTCGAGGAACTGAAGCGAATCGCCCGGTACCAGCGGTGGCTGATCGCGGTCGTGCTGGCGCAACTGGCGCTGTGGGGTGGGTACATCGCGCTGACGGTGTTGAGCGAGGCCCACCCCGCGGGGATGGAGTTCCCGGCGATTCTCATGCTGATTCTCGGTGTAGTCGGCGGGATTTACGTGTTCAGGTTGTCGTGGGAACTGCGTGGCGCGTTCGCGGCGTTCGTGTTCGGCCTCGCGACGATCATCCCGTGTATGGGGCTGGTGATCCTCACGCTGGTGAACGGGTACGCGACAACCGAACTCCGCAAACATGGCGTGAAGGTGGGGGTGTTCGGCGCGAGCCCGCTCGACATCGACGAGCGCCCGTCACTCTACGACGACGAGGACGCCGGCTGGTGAAGCACATCGGTCAACTCCCCGCCGGCTTGTCGCGCGGGTCGGTCAGGTGCGGTTTCACCGGTTGGTGCGTCCCGGACTTGCCCGGCAATGCGCCCGCGCGCCGGCGAGCGAGTTTCAGCTTTGGCACTGGCACGTCGTGCTCGTCCTCGATGTCGCCCACGATCTCTTCCAGTACGTCTTCGAGCGTGATGAGGCCCAACACCTTGCCTTCGCCATCGCGCACCACGGCCATCGGCCTGTGCGACTTGCGAAAGAGTCTAAACGCGTTCGCCACAGGTTCTTCCGGGTCGAGGAACGTCGCCGGGTAGAGCGCGTCTTCCAGGAGCACCGCGCCGGACGTGCTGAACAGGAAGAACAAGTCCTTCGTGTTCACGATGCCGACGATTGTGTCCGGCGTGCCCTCGAACACCGGCATCCGCGTGTGCGCGCCGAGTCTGGCGATTTCGAGCACTTTATCCGGCGAGGTGGACACGTCGAGCGCGGCCATCTGGTCGCGCGGCACCATGCAGTCTCGCACCACCTTATCGGCCAGTGCGAACACGCCGAGAACCATGTCGGCCGCGTCCGCGTCGATCTCGCCAGCCTCTTCGCTGTCTTCCACCAACAGCCGCAGTTCATCGACCGTGTGAACCTCGCCTTCTTCGCCGTCCCCGCGATAGCCCAGACGCCGGAGGAACCAGTTGCTCGACCCGTTCATCAGCCGGATGAGCGGCGACGTGGCCCGGCCGAACAGATACACGGGCCGCGCGACCCACAGCCCTACCGCTTCGCTCGCCTGGAGCGCCGCGAGCTTCGGCATCTGTTCGCCGAACACGACGTGCATGTACGTGATGAGTGACAGCGTGATGAGGATGGACAGCGCCCGCGCCCACTCGCCTGGCAGCGCGGACATCAGCGGGTGGATGAGCCGGTGAATGGCCGGTTCGCTGACGAACCCGAGCGCGAGGCTCGCGACCGTGATCCCCAACTGACACGCGGCGACGCTCCGGTTCAGGTCGTCGAGGGCCGCGAGCAAACCGACCGCGCCTTTCTTCCCCTGGTTCACCAACTCTTCGACCCGTGTCCGGCGGACCGCGACCAGCGCGAACTCGGCCGCGACGAAGAACCCATTGACGGCCACCAGCAACGGGATCGCGACCAACCCAACGAGCAGGAGCGTCTGGCTCATCTCGCCTTCGGCCGCCGCCAGAAGTCCGAGCGAATCAGCGGACCACGCGACCACGGAGGTTTCCTTTTGTTTGAATGGTAACGCACCCGCACTGACGCGAACGCGCGGCGCCAGGTATTCTATCAGAGCGGGCCGAAGTGATGGAAACCGCAGTGAGTGAGAGGATTCGCCCCGATGAACGACCGTGACGCACTGCTGGCCGCGATCATCGCGAACCCCGACGACGACACGCCGAGGCTAGTGTTGGCGGACTGGCTCGACGAAAACGACCAACCGCACTGGGCGGCGCTGATCCGCATCGAATGCGCTTGCGAGCAACTCCGCGACGACGGTTCGCCGGCGGAATCGCTGATCCGTTTCCTCGACCACATCGAGAAGCAAGGTGGCTGCGGGCACATCGCCGCACGCGTGCGATGGGACCGTGCCGACACGGACGTGGGCCGCCGACTGGCGCTCGAAAGGGAAGCGGCGAAGCTCCGCCCGCGGTCGGCGCGTGTCCGCAACGCCGGGCGCCCGGCCCCCGCGAAGTGCGGACTCAGTTGGGGAACCGGAACGTGCCGCGGGTTCCAGGCGTCCGCGACCGTTATCGACGGCACGCGCTTCGCCCGACATTTCATCCGGCACGCCGACACCGTCGTCCGGTGGTGCCCGTCGGTCGAACTCACGATCGAGCATTCCTCTCTCCTACCGATCGGGCGTGTCGAACGCGGGCTGTTGCGGTGGGCGCACGCCCTGAACTTGGCGCACACCGAACCTGAGTTGTTCGAGGAGATGAGTACAAACCCGGCTGCGGCCGGCGTGCGCGCCCTCACCTACAGGCCGAGTGCCGCCGCAGCCACCGGGCGGTTCGCAACGGCGCTGGCCGGTTCGCCATACTGGACCGGCCTTCGCTCGCTCGAAATTTCCAACGAGGGTGTCACCGGGGACACGGCCGCGACGCTCTTCCAAAGTCAACACATGGGCGGGCTGACACGCCTCCGGTTGTGCAGCCGCAACTGGACGCTCGAAACGATGGACGCGTTCCTCCGCGCACCCCTTCACAACCTGCGGGAACTGATGCTCGCGTTCGGCAACCTCGGCGACGACGAGGTCGAACGCCTCGCCGCGTCGCCGCTGTTGGCTAACCTGCAATACCTCGACCTGTCGCACAATCGCATCACGGCCCGGGGACTCACCGCGCTACTGACCTCGAAACACCTCAAGAGCCTGACCATCCTCGAACTGGAAAGGAACCCGATCCAGAACCTGGACCGTGCGGTCCTGGCGACCGCACCAGCGGGCGGGTTGCGTGCGATTTCGTTCCACAACTGCGACCTGACAACCGAGGACGTGGACGTACTCGCGAAGTGCCCGCGCCTGGCCGAACTGGTGTACCTCGACCTCGATTACAACCGCTTGAATGACGCCGCAATCGACCGTCTCGTGTCGGGTCTCGTGTGTACACCGGCGGTTGTCTACCTGATGGGGAACCAGATCACCACGGATGGCGCGCGGGCGCTCGCGCGGTGGGCCGGCAAGCCGGGGCTGGATCAGTTGCACGTGTGTCGGAACCCGCTCACGGGCGAAGGGGCTGCGGCGCTCGCGACCAGCCGGTCGCTCGCCGGGTTGCGGCACATCTGCGCGACCGGTCTCGACCTCGCGGACCGGGGCGTTCTGGAGAAGCGGTTCAAGAATCGCGTCGAATTCCCACTGTAACCGTGGCGCCACTGGCATAGGCGCCGGTGGTGCGGGCCGCGTAAACTGCGCCGGTGAAATCGCCACGGAGGCCAGACACCACCCGATGACCAGTTCGCACGACGCCCTTTACCGCGCCATCTGCGCGCACCCGGACGAGGACACACCGCGCCTCGCGTTCGCCGATCTCATCGAAGAGAACGGCGAGGGCCGGCGCGCCGGGTTCATCCGCACGCAGGTCGCGCTTGCGCGCCTTCCGACCTACGACCCGACCTGGGTGAATGCGCGCCAGCACGACCCCGACGCCGTGACCGGCTGGCTCATGACCCAATCGCTCCCACGGGTGCCGAGCGGGTGCAGTTGGCACCGGTTCGAGTTCCGCCGCGGGTTCCCGTGGAAGGTCGGCGTGCTGTCGCTGGCCGCGCTCCTCGAAAGCGGCGATGCGGTGTTCGACGCGGCCCCCATTCAGGCCATCGACCTGGATCAACGCGACCGTCCCAGCCTCGCGGCGCTCGCGGACTGGCCGCACCTCGCGCGGTTGCACCGGCTCGCGTTCTCCACGGGGTGGTTCGACGCGAGCGACATCGCCCGGTTCGCCCAGTCCCCGCACGCGAAGAATATCACCGAACTCGAGTTCGAGTTCGAGAGCCTCGCGCCGGAGGGGTTGACCGCGCTGGCCGCGTCGCCGCTGTTCGGGCGGTTGAAGGCACTCGAATTGAGCGCGAACGCATTCCCCCCCGCTCTCTTGATCGATTCGCTTGGTGCCGTCCGGCGCGGCAGTGCGTTGTCACGGTTGTCGCTCGCGAACAACCGCGTGGGCCGCCACGACGCCGAAAACCTCTTCCAGCTCTCGGCGCTGCACGAACTGCAATCCCTCGACATGAGCGACAACCCGCTGGCGATGGACGGCGTGACCGCCCTGGCGGAGAGCGGGATCGTTCGCGGGCTGCGCGAGCTGAACCTGCACAAGACGCGGCCCGGCCTCGCGGGCGTGAAAGCGCTGACCGAGGCCAGCGGCCTCGCGGGGTTGCGAATGCTCGATCTCTCCAACAACGCGCTGGGGCCGAGTGCGATAAAGGCACTCGCGGGGTGTTCCGGGGTCCGCGGGCTGCGCGTGCTGAACCTCTCGAACAACCACGTGCGCGACTCCGGCGCGGCCGATCTCGCCGCGTCGGGCGCGCTCGCGGGCCTGCTCGAACTCGACCTGTGCGAATCGGAAATCGGCGACGCGGGCTCGCTCGCGCTCGCCGACTCGCCGCACCTGAACGGCTTGCTGCGGCTCGACCTCCGCACGCGCACGGGGCGCGGGTTCGGCGACACCGCTCGCGCCGCGCTGGTCGCGCGGTTCGGGGACCGCGTGTGTTTGTAGAAAGCACGAAATTCGAAGCACGAAATTCGAAATAGAAAGACAGCACGCACCGCTACCGTCTTCCTTTCGGATTTCGTGCTTCGAATTTCGAATTTGGGTTCCCCCGTGACTGACCGCGACGCACTCTACCGTGCTCTTCTCGACTACCCCGACGACGACACGCTGCGCCTCGTCTACGCGGACGCGCTCGAAGAGAGCGGCGACCCGCGCCGGGCCGCGTTCGTCCGCACACGCGTGGAACTGAACCGTGTCCCGGAGTACGACACGTTCGCGATCCGCGCACGATACCACGACCGGAAGAAGCAAGTGGAAGGGGTGCGGTGGATCGGGCAACTACCGCCACTGCCAGACGGCATCTCTTGGGCGCGCGACCCGTTCCGCCGCGGGCTGCCCGGCGCGATTCAGGCACACGACGGGGCCGCGTTCGTCGCCCACGCCGATGACCTCTTCTCGCGGTACCCGATCGAATCGCTCGAACTCAGAGCCACACGCGTAGCGGACACGGCTGTGTTCGCCGCGTGCCCCTGGCTGAACCGGGTCCGCTACCTCTCGCTCCTGGAAGGCGCGGGCGGTCCGACTGTCCAGCGGTTGCTCGACTCGGAACACTTCGAGCGATTGACCGCGTTGCACCTCGGGCCGCAGATGACGACCGCACCGACTGTGCAAGCGGCGGTGCGGAGTCGCGTCTTCAAGCGACTCACCGACTTGAGCGTCCATGAGGACCGGCGCGGCGGCGGGTCGCTCGCTGGTGAACTGGCGAGGCTCGCAGCGCCCCCGAAACTCAAGCGACTCGACCTCGCCAGCAACCGGTTGACGGCGCAATCGCTCAGCCCACTGGTCACGTCGTCGGTGTTGGAAACGGTCGAAGAACTTGACCTCAGCGACAACCACCTCGGCGCGGCGGGTCTGACTGCGCTCGCGGGGGCGACACTTCCCAACCTGCGCATCCTCCACTTGCTCCGCACGGGACCGACCACCGAAGGTATCGCGGCGCTGGTCGGGGCCAGATTCTTCCCCGAACTGCGAAGCCTTTCGCTCGGTGGTGACAACCTCGCTGCGCCGGCCGCAGCGCTGCTCGCGGGCGCGACGGCCAAAAACCTCCGTGTACTCAACCTCCACGACAACCGGGTCGGCGACCGCGGCGCGGAATCGCTGGCGGAGAGCGCGAACCTCACCGGATTACTCGTGCTCGACCTCGCGGAGGCGCAAGTCGGTGATGCGGGGGCCGACGCACTCGCGCGCGGCGAACACCTGACCGCCCTCATGTATCTGAACCTGTACGGCAACGCGATCAACCCCGCAGCGGTGGGCCATCTGCGGAAGCGGTTCGGCCCCCGCGTGTTCCTCACCCCGTGAGCCGTGGCCATGTCCGACCGCGACGCACTCCTTCGCGCGATCGTCGAACAACCCGACGAAGACACGCCGCGGCTTGTGTTCGCCGACTACCTGGAGGAACACGACGAGGGCGCGCGCGCCGCGTTCATACGCGCGCAAGTGGAACTCGCGACCGCAGCGCCGTGGGAACCATTCGCGGTGCGGTGCCGGTGGCGCGCGCCGAACGTTGTGAGCGGCACCGCCTTCGTTCCCACACTCCCGAAGCTCGAAAGCTCCGCGGTGGAGTGGGCAACCCCACCCTTCCGCCGCGGGTTCGGCTGGTGGCTCCGCGTCCCCATGGTGTCGGAGTGGGGTGCGCGTGTCTCGCCGCTGTTCGACCGCGCCCCGATCGGAAAAGTCACCTTGCCGACCGCGGTCCTCGACGACTGGCGCCGTGTTGCCGCATCCGCGTGCGTGAAACACCTGCGCGAAGTCGTCTTCGTGTCCAGCCCCATCGAGCCGTTGTTCGCGCTGCGCGATGTGCCGGCTGCGTGCGGGATCACCGACCTGCATTTCGCGCGAGCGAGCGGGTTCGGGATGCCGGAGGTGATCGAAGACCTGTTCCGCTCGCGGCTCGGCGCGGCGGTTCGCGGGTTGCACTTCCACGTCGGGAGCCATGAGTCGATCGACGCACTTCTGGACGCGCTCAACACCGGTGGGCCGCTAGACCGGCTCTCGTTCCGCGTACTCGGGCTAGGCGCGAATCACTTGCGCCGGCTCTTCGCCGGTCCCACCGCGTGCGCGCTGATCGGACTGCACTTCCGCAACGAGCTGTTCGAGGGCGACGGGTTGCGCGTACTGGCCGACGTACTCCCGCGCACCCTCCGCGACCTCACGCTGGTGAACATTGGGATGCGCGCCGACGGGCTGGAAGTATTCGCCCGCAGCGACCAACTTGCGAACCTGAACCGCCTGGACCTTAGCTCAAACCCGCTCACGCCGCGCGCGGTGAAGGTCCTCTCGCTGTCGCATTCGCTGACCTCGCTTCGGTCTCTCGATCTGACCAACTGTCGCATCGGTGACAAAGGTGTGCGGCACGTGACACAGGCGAAGTGGTGGCCCGGTCTGGTCGAATTGACTCTGCGGAACAACTCGATCTCGCCTGCCGGCGTGAAGCATCTTCTCAATGCGTCCGTGCCGCCGGACCTCGCCGCGCTGGTGCTCGACGCGGACACGGGCAGCACCGAGAGTCGCGCCGCGCTGGTGAAGAGGTTCGGGGACGCGGTGATGTTCGTCGCGCCCGAACCGGCTCATTGACCTCCGGCCCCGGTTCCGCGAGTATGACGGCATGGGCATGAGCATGAAGAAGTTCGCGGCGGTCGTCCGCGACGCGATCGACTCGCTGCCGGACGAGATTCGGCGGCACATGGAAAACGTCGTCGTGGACGTGGAGGACGAACCCTCGGACGAGTTCCTCCGCGAAGCCGGCTTCACGGACGAGGAGATCGAAGAAGGTGATTCGCTGTACGGCTACTTTATGCCGTTCGAGGGCACGTCGTCGTCCGAGATGCTGGAGAACCCGAACCGCATTCTGATCTTCAAGAACCCGCTCGAAGAGGACTTCCCCGATTCGCAGGAACTGCTCATCGAGATTCGGAAGACGGTGGTTCACGAGATCGCGCACCACTTCGGCTGGTCTGACCGCGACCTCGAACGGTTCGACAGCAACCCCGACCCGTTCGGGGAATGAAAAGTGCAAAATGAACAGTGCGAAATGGAAGACGGCAAGAAATAGTTGACCTGTGCCGTCTTCCATTTCGCACTGTTCATTTTGCACTTTTCATTCCTCCCCTCCTTCGCTATCCCCCCGGCCCGTAGTTACGGAGCCGGGTTCCATGCCGCTGCCCGTGGCCCTCAGTCTTGTTGACGTGACCGTCCGCTATGCCGAGCGCGTCGCATTAGAATCGGTGTCGCTCGACGTGCGTCGCGGCGAAATCGTCGGGCTGCTCGGGCCGAACGGGTCCGGCAAAAGCACCACGCTCGCGGTCGCTGCGGGCATACTTGAACCCGCGTGCGGCGTCGTTACCGTCGAAGGCCGCACGCGCGAAGCGGACCCAGGCGCGTTCGCGATACGCGTGGGGCTGGTACCGCAAGAACCGGCCGTTTACGACGAACTCACCGCCGCACAAAATCTCACGTTCTTTGGCGAACTGTACGGGCTCTGCGGTAGCGACCTGCGCCGACGCGTGTCGCAAACACTCGCTCGTGTGAAGCTATCCGACCGCGCGCAGCATCGCGTTTCGACGTTCTCTGGCGGCATGAAACAGCGGCTGAACCTCGCTGCCGCGTTACTCCACGACCCGCCGGTTTTGCTACTCGACGAGCCGACCGCATCGCTCGACCCCGCGAGCCGCGACGCGCTCTTCGCCGACCTCACGCGATTCCGCGACGACGGCCACGCGATCCTGCTCACCACACACCACATCGACGAAGCCGAAAGCGGCTGCGATCGTATCGCGGTTCTAGAGAAGGGAAAGCTGGTCGCGAGCGGCGCGCCGTCGGAACTGCTCCGCGCGAAGTCTACCGAGCGCGCGGTGCTGTACGGGCACCTTCGGTCGCGCCCGCCCAAATACCTCGAACGTGCGATTCGGCGGCGCCTCGGTGCGGGCGTCGAACTCGAAATCACCGGGCGCCGGTTGCGTCTCGCTGCGGACACGAGTGAACGGCTCGGCGAAGCACTCGCGACGCTGCTCGCGGAAGGGATCGAACTGGAAGCGTGCCGCACACCGGCCGGCACGCTGGAACGTGTGCTGCGCGCCGAAGAATGTGGCGCGGGGGAACACCCGTGACGAACAAGGTGTCGCTAACGCTCACACTCGCGTGCAAGGACTGGCGGTTGTTCTGGGTCGACCGGCGTGCGGCGGTGCTGTGTTTCGTGGTGCCAGTGCTGCTCGCGTCCGCGTTCGGCACGATCTTCCACCGGCCCGCGAACGCGATCGCCGCGAAGCTCGCCGTACTTGTGGTGGTCGAAGATGACGGACCGTTCACGCGACAAGTCGCGAACGAACTCCTCACGTCCCCGCGATTCGACGCGAAACAGGTTTCGCGCGCCGAAGCAGAAGCTGCTGTCGCGGAGCGAAAGGCAGTAGCGGTCGTGCTGCCAGCCGGCTTCGAGCGACTCAAGAGTTGGCAACCCGGTGTCACGACCGAGCAGCCGGAACTGCTGCTGCTTCACCATCCGAACGCCGCGCCCGAACGACAGATGGCACAGGGCGTCGTCACCGAAACGGTGATGAAACGCGTCACGCGCGAAGCGTTCACGGACGTGCTGAAAGGTGACGAAACGGTACTCGCACCGCCGTTCAAGATCGAAGCCGTAGGGGTGTCAACACGCAACGGAACGCAGTTCAACTCGTACTCGCATAGCTTCTGCGGGATGACACTCCAGTACCTCCTGTTTTGGGGCATGGAGAGCGGGCTGTTGTTTCTGCGCGAGCGACAGCGCAGCGTGTGGACTCGCGTTCGGGCCGCAGCGGTTCCGCTGCCGTGCATCATCGGAGGCAAGGTGCTCGCGACCGCGTTCATCGCGCTCCTCCAGGTGATGGTCACGTTCGGCGTCGGCTACGTTGCGTTCGGCGTGCGAATCGACGGTTCTGTCCTCGGGTTCGCGCTGCTCGCGATGACCGCGTGCGGACTCGCGGCGGCCACCGGTCTGCTGGTCGCCGCGATCGGCGGCACCGAAGCCCGGGCACGGAACGTGAGCATCCTCGTGATACTTGGCGTGTCGATGCTCGGCGGGTTGTGGGTGCCGGCGTTCCTGCTGCCAACGTGGGCACGCGAGTTCTCGCTCGCACTCCCGACAACGTGGGCACTGCGCGGATTTGAAACGGTAACGTGGCAAGGCGGCGGGTTCCGCTCGGCGCTGCCGAGCATCGCAGCCGTGACTGGCTTCACGCTCGCGCTGTTGGCGCTCGCGGCACTACGGCTGAAGCTCGCGGAACGAAGCCTCCGGCAAGGAAAGACATAAGAGGGCCAAGCTGATGAATCGCTTGATGTGGACCGCGTTCGTTGCTCTCGTCATGCTCGCACCTCTTGGCGCGCAGCCGGTCGCGCCGGCGCCTCCACCGAAGACGGTCGAGTTGATGCTGGAAGACCAGTTCGAGCGGAAGACCGACATCACCGACCTGCGCGGCAACGTGGTCGTGCTGGTGTTCGGCGACCGCAAGGGGAACGACGCGTGCCGCGCGCTCGGCGAACAACTTCATGTCTGCTGGCACCCGGACGCGAAGGGACTGCCGCCCGCGAAGGCGCAGGCCGCGCCCGCCGTGCCCCTGGATGGTCTTAAGCCGGGTCAGGTGTCGCCGAACGTGATCGTGGTGCCGGTCGCGTGCTGTGGGAAACTGCCGGCCGCAATTCGCGGCGCTGTCAGCAAGCAGATCGCGAAGAGTTCGCCGGACGTGGTGGTGTGGCTTGACTACGCGGACAAGATGAAGGACACGTTCGGCGTGACCGCAGGCGAAACGAACGTGGCCGTGATCGACGTGACCGGTAAGCTTCGCCTGAAGATCAACGGCGCGCTCAACCAACCCGCGATGGACAAACTCGTGAACGGCGTGCAGGCACTCCGGTACGAAGCCGTTCGGTGATTTGTAGGGTGGGTCGAGGCTCTGCGCAGGCCCACCACGGAGACGCCAGCAAGGTTGAGCATCTTTACTCTCGCTCGACGCTGGTGGGCCTGCGCAGAGCCTTGACCCACCCTACAAATCACCCCGACACCAGCTTCGCCACGACTGCGGTCCACACGTCCTCGATCAACTTCTTCGCGGTGCCTTCGAGCAGTCCCTTCGGCACCATCTTCAGCAAACCCGTGACGGCAACGAGGTCGCCTGTCCAGTGGACGACGGTGCCACCGCCTTCGGCTTCCGCGAACTCGAGCTTTGACTCGACCGTACTGCCAGCCCCCATCGCCTTCGTATCGACCCGGTACACCACCGACTTGCCGGGGTCGCGCGCGGTCACCTCCGCGGTGAGGGTCAGGCTCCCGGTGAGGAACGACAGCTTCGGCTTGATCTTCCCGACGGACTTGTCCGCGGTCGCCTCGGTCACCTGCGCATCCGGCACGCAGTTTGCGACGTACCCGGCGTCGGAGAGTTTGGCCGCGACCTCGGCCACGGTGAGTGGAATGAGTTTATCGCCTGCAAAGTGAATCATGTGTTTCTCCTGCCCACCCGTCGCAACGGGTGGGTCTATTGTAGGTGTTGTACGATTCCCGATTTCGTGCGAGCATTTGCCGTCTTGCAGTCCTAATTTACTTTGGAATCGCCCCTCCCGATGCTCGCACCCGCCAGGAACATCCACGGAGCCGTTCACATTTCGACAGCCGCACCGCAATCGGGCGTCGTTCCCGCACTTCCCGTTCCGAGACTTCCCGCACTGAAACTCCCGCACCCGCCCGTGGGGTGGTACGCGAGGCTTCGCGCGATCCCGTTCATCGGGTTGCACGTTGCGGCGGTGGTGACACCGTTCTTCGTGCCGATCACGTGGGAATCCATTGGGCTGGGGCTGCTGTTCTACGTGGTGCGGATGTTCGGCATCACGGGCGTGTACCACCGGTACTTCGCGCACCGCGCGTATAAGACGTCGCGCTGGTTCCAGTTCGCGCTCGCGTGGATCGGTTGCGCCGCGATGCAGAAAGGGCCGCTGTGGTGGGCCGGGCACCACCGGCATCACCACAAGCACTCGGATCAGGAAGACGACCCGCACTCACCGATCGTGCGAACGGTGTGGTGGTCGCACGTCGGTTGGGTGATCTCCGGGCGATTCCGCAACGCGCCCGCGATGAAGGACTTCGAGCGCTACCCCGAACTGCGAGTGCTGGATACGTTCTTCACGTGGGTGCCCGGAATCTTGCTCGGGGTGCTTTGCTACTTCCTCGCCGACTGGAGCGGCGTGGTGTGGAGTTTCCTGGTCGGAACCGTGTTGCTGTATCACGCGACGTTCCTCGTGAACTCGGCGTGTCACCTGTTCGGCACGCGCCGCTACGAAACGACGGACCAGAGCAAGAACTGCTGGTGGGCCGCGATCCTGACGATGGGCGAGGGCTGGCACAACAACCACCACCACTACCAGAGCTGTGCGCGTCAGGGGTTCAAGTGGTGGGAGATCGACATGAGCTACTACATCATCCGCGCGCTGGGGCTGGTCGGGCTGGTGTGGGACATCCGCGAACCGACCGAAAAGGCGCTGAACAGCAAGGTGCTTGAGTCAGAAGAGCAGGCTGAGCAGGCACTGTAGTCGATGGCCTGTTAGCCGCAAGCCGCAGGCGAGCACGCCACCTACGCATAGGTGGCGCGCTCGCCTGCGGCTTGCGGCTAACAACTTCTGCTCTTGTTGTTACTTCAACTCAGGGCGCTTGACGAAATCCCACTCCTGGCGCGCCAGCCCGGCTTTGATGGGGTTGTTCTCGACGTACTCGACGTGCCATGCCACGTCTTCCGGGTCGATGAAGATGACCCACTCGCCTTGAGCGAAGCACTTGGGCGGCGGGCCATTGGCCAGCTTCAAATGTTGAAACGGGTGAATCCCCTCTTCAACGAGGCGTGACGTTGCGGCCGATTTCAGTTTGATAACCAGCTCTTTCGGTTCGAGCCGGTGTGGTGCGAAGACGAGGTGAACGTGATCGGGCATGATCGCACACGCCCACACGGATAGCTCGGACGTCGCGACGTACGCGCCGAACGCCTGCCCAATCGACGAGATCTGCTCTGCTGTGAACCGCACCGGGGCGCGATCGAGTTCGCGCTTGGCCGCGAGTCGCAGCGAACGATCGTGCTGACGGCGTGCCAGCGACTTGGTCTCAGTCGTCTTCGTTGCTTTTCCGGCGGCGCGATACAGTTCCCACTTCCCGACGAAATCGGACCACGAGCCGCGCGGATCGTTCGGTAGCCAGAAGCCATACGCGCTGAACGACACATGGTAGCCAACGATCATGGTGGCGTTCCTGTTTGGTTAGCCGCAAGCCGGAGGCGAGCGCGCCACTTGCACACCTCAGACGTCAATGAGATGTGCAAGTGGCGCGCTCGCCTTCGGCTTGCGGCTATCAGGTTTGGCCAATCTCTTCTGTTTACACCAAGATGTCCTTCACCACCGTCCCCGCTACATCCGTCAATCGGAAGTCGCGGCCGTTGTAGCGGTACGTCAGTTTCTTGTGGTCGAGTCCCATCAGGTGAAGCACGGTGGCGTGGAAGTCGTTGATGCTCACGCGGTTCTCCGCTGCTCGGAAGCCGATCTCGTCCGACGCGCCGTAACTCACACCACCCTTCACACCGCCGCCCGCGAGCCAGTAGGTGATCGCGTGCGGGTTGTGGTCGCGGCCCGCGTTGCCCTTCTGCACGATCGGTAAACGCCCGAACTCGCCGCCCCAGATCACCAGCGTGCTTTCGAGCAATCCTTTGCGCTGAAGGTCTTCGAGCAGTGCCGCGATGGGTTGGTCGGTCTCCTGTGCAAACCCACCGTGGTTCTTCGCGATGTTGTTGTGCCCGTCCCAACTCAGGTCGTTCTCCATTCCACCCGAGTAGATTTGCACGAAGCGGACCCCCTTTTCGACCAACCGGCGCGCGGTGAGACACTGCTTCGCGAAGTGCGTCGCCTTCGGGTTGTCGAGGCCGTACATTTTCTTTGTTTCAGCGGTTTCTTTCGATAAGTCGAGCGCGTCGGGGGCCGCCATCTGCATCCGGTACGCGAGTTCGTAGGACTCCACACGCGCGGTCCAGTCCGCTTCGCCGGGGTGCTTGTCGGCGGCCTTCTTGTTCAGCTTCGCGAGTAGGTCGAGTTGGCTCCGCTGCCGCTCATCGGTGATGTCCTTCGGGCGCGTGAGGTTGTCGATTGGGTCGCCCTGCGGCTTGAACGCGGTGCCCTGGTAGACGGTCGGCAGGAACCCGCCCCCCCAGTTCAGCGAGTGCCCTTTGGGAATGCCGCGACCGAGCGTGTCGTACATCACGCAGAACGCGGGCAGGTCGCGGCTCTCGCTGCCCATCCCATACGTGACCCAACTCCCGACGCACGGAAACCCCATCCGCCCCATCCCGGTATTCATCTTGAACAGCGCCGGTGAGTGATTGTTCGAGTCGCTCCAGAGCGAGTGGATGAACGCCATCTTGTCCACGTGTTTGGCCATGTGCGGGAAGAGATCGCTGACCATCTTCCCGCACTGCCCGTGTTTGGCGAACTTGAACGGCGACTTCATCAGCGGGCCGACCTGCGCGGCGAAGAACCCGGTGTTCGGGTCGAAACCCTTCAACTCCTGGCCGTCGCGCTTTTCGAGTTCGGGCTTGTGGTCCCAGGTGTCGACCTGCGACGGCCCGCCGTTCATGAACAGCCAGATGACGCTTTTGGCCTTTGCGGGGAAGTGCGACTTCTTGGCTGCGAGCGGGTCTTCGGCGCGCGTCGCCGGCTTGTCTTCGGCGTTCAGCAGATCGGCGAGCGCGAGCATACCGAAACCGCCGCCGGCGCGCGCGAGGAACTCGCGGCGCGAGCGGTACGCAACTTCGGGCGACGCGAACAAACGGGGAAGGTTCAGCATGATATCCTCGGAAAGACCGGCTGTACCGGCCGTGTTCGTAATGGTTCGTTTCGGCCGGCCTATTCCACGTAGAGGAACTCGTTCAGGCAGAACAGCACTTGGCACAGGTCGGCCAGCGCGGTTTCGCGCGCGGCTCCGGTATGCGGCTTCAGGAACGCGAGCGCGTCGGCGAGTTCGTCTTTCGTCGGCTCGCGACACAGCGCGATCTTGTACGCGCCCGTCACGCTTTCGGTGTCGCCCAACTTGCCGTCATTCGACGCGCGCCTGGCGAGTCCGTAGGCCGCGGCGCGAACGTGCGGGTTGTTCATCAGGTGAAGCGCCTGCGGCGCGACCGTTGTGTTGGGCCGGTCGCCGACGCCGGTCGTGCCGTCCGGCGCGTCGAACACCACCAGCGAGGGGATCAGTTTGCTGCGCTTCATGGTGAAGTAGATGCTGCGCCGCGGGCTTTCTTCGGAGAGCGTGCCGCCACCGTGCATCGTGGTGTTCAGCCGCCCGCCCACGGAAAGGATGCTGTCGCGGATTACCTCCGCTTGAAGCCGGCGCACCGGTTGCCGCCACACGAGCTTGTTCTCCGGGTCGGCCTTTGCTTTCGCTTCGTCGCGTGTGGCGCTCTGTTTGTACGCGGCGCTCGTCACGATGAGCTTGTGAATCGGCTTTAACTTCCAGCCGTTGCGAATGAGTTCCGTTGCGAGGTAGTCGAGCAACTCGGGGTGGCTCGGCGATTCGCCGCGAATACCGAAGTCGCTGACCGTGTTCACCAACCCGCGACCGAAGTGCTGCGCCCACAGTCGGTTCACGATCACGCGAGCGACGAGATGACCGGCACCGCCGTTCGCGTCGGTCATCCAGTTCGCGAACGCGGTGCGCCGGTAGCTCAAGCGGCTTCCCGTCGGCGCCGGTTTCACCCACTTCGATTGCGCTTCGGCGTCCGGCATGAGCGTTTGCAGGAACGCGACCGACGCGACACCCGTCTTCTGCGCCGGGTCGCCGCGCTTCAGGAAGTGCGTTTCCTTGAGGAACTCCGCTTCAGCTTGCGTGTGGAGTTTGATCGCGGGCAAGCCTTCGCTGGACACAAGCGCCTTCACCTTGTTGGGCTTCGGTGCGGTCGCGAAGTGATCGCGCTCGGCCTTCTGAAGTTTCTGGAACTCCGCGTCCTGTGGGCCGTACCACTTCATCACGGCGGCCACTTGCTCCGGCGTGCGTTTGTCGGCCATTTGCGCAAGCGCGACGCGAACCGCTTCGGTCGTCGCAGTGCCGACCAACTCCGGCTTCTCACTCGCGCTCACGCTGAACCGCGGTTTGCCGATGCCGTGCCCGGTGTTGTTGTTGAACGACAGCGTGATGGTGAGTTTCGTGCCGCCCACGAACCCGACCGGCTTCTCGAACGCGAACGCCGCGGCGTGGTCCTTCCCGAATTGCGGGTCGATGGCCCACGCGGTCGTCACGCTGTCGTCGATCGCCGCCGCGATGCCCAATCCCTTCTGCTCGAACGTCGCGCGTGCGCTGGTGAGCTTCACACGCACCGGTGGCAGCGACTCCTTGTTTTCAAGAGCTTCGGCCAGCACGCGAATGTCGGATAACGCGAAGTTACCGTTCGCGGCGCGACCCGGCCCCGATTTCACGAACGACGCGTGCGCGAGCGATTCGAGTCGGAGGGACTTGATGTTTTGCAAGTCGGTGACCAACTCGAAGGTGAGTGTTTCGGTCGTTGGGTTCTTGCCGGACAGCAGCACACTGCCGTCAGCCTGTGCGGTGAGCGTCGCGCCGCCCGCGGACTTGCTTGCCGCGATCTTCGGCAGCACCCACCCGTCGAGCGGCAGCGGCTTGCCGGCGCGCTCCTTCTCCCACGTCGCGAACTTCGCCGGCAGTTGTTCCTTCTCGTATTTCGCGAGCGCGTCGAGGAACTGCTGGTGCGAAATGTCGAACTGCATCTTCTTGAGCGTGTACAACTGCGGGTCGAGGTCGAGTTCCACCTCCGTGCGAACGACCGTGGTGAACGCCGCGAGCATCCGGTAGTAGTCGCGTGCGGGAATCGCGTCGAACTTGTGGTCGTGGCACCGGGCGCAGCCGACCGTAAGGCCGAGGAACGTCGTGCCGATGTTCGCGAGCATGTCGTCCATCTCGTCGTACCGGTGCTTTTCGGCTTCGTTTTTGGTGATCTGCGTGCTGTGAACGCCGGCCGCGAGGTAGCCGGTGGCCATCACCGCGAGCGGATCGTTGGGCGCGATCTCGTCGCCCGCGAGTTGCCACTTCGCGAACGTGTCGAACGGCAGGTCCGAGTTCAGCGCCTTGATGACGAAGTCGCGGTAGTGGTACGCAGTGGGACGGTCGTAGTCGTGCTCGAAGCCGTGACTCTCGGCGAACCGCACGAGGTCGAGCCAGTGCCTGGCTTGCTTCTCGCCAAAATGTTGGGACGCAAGCAACCCGTCGATGACCTTGTCGTAGGCGCCAGGCGTTTCGTCTTTGAGAAACGCATCGACTTGTTCGGGCGTGGGCGGCAACCCAATCAGACCCAAGTACGCACGGCGGATCAGTGTTCGCTTGTCGGTCGCTGGGTTTGGCTTCAGTCCAGCCTTCCCCAACTTGTCGAGGAGGAAGGCGTCAACAGGGTGCGCGCCGCTTGGCGGCTTAGCAAGTGCCAGGGGCTGGTAGGCCCAGTGCTTCTTGGCGTCAGGTAAAGTAACTTTCTTCGTCCAGGCGGTCTCGTCGATCGCGACGAATGGCTTGTCGTAGGGCGCACCGAGGTCGATCCACTCCGCGATTTTCGCGATGTCGGCGTCTGGGAGTTTGGCCTTCTCGTGTGGCATGTGCGGCTCTTTCAGGTGAGCCGAAAGCTGGTATAGCAAGCTCTTTTTGTGGTCGCCGCTGACGATCGCGGGACCGCGCTCGCCGCCCTTCAGGAGTGACTCGCGGGTGTTCATGTCGAGCGCGCCTTCGAGGCGTTCCCCGCTGTGACACTTCAGGCACTTGGCTTGAAGCACGCCGCGCACGGTCGTTTTGAACAGTTCGGCGCCCTTCGCAAACTTCGCGACGTGGTCAGGATCGACCTTGTCCTTCGGCTGCGCATTGGGCGAACCGGGAGCGTAAGCGACCGGAGCAAGAAGAAGGACGAACAGCGTGGCACGGCGGGATGTGGACAATCGCATCGGCGGGAACCTCATCAGGCGGGATATCAACAAGCGTACCCGCCCGCGAGCCTGAAGGGAAGCGACGCGACGGTCAGGTTCTTCGTCCATTACATCAGCACGGGAGTTGCTCGCGCGGACCGCGTTCCGAAAGGTGTCGATGCGCCACCCCGAGTGCAACCCGGCTGGGGTGTATCAGTGGAAGTGGGTCAGGCTGGCAGCCGCTTGGAAGCCTGTCCTACTTCGGTACTTCGCGGCCCATCGTGCGCAGAAGCAGTTTCATGTCGTCCCATGTCTCGCGCTTGAGCTGGCCGGTTTCGTCGTTCTCGATGTCGTTGGGGTGGTGCGTGCAAACCAGCGGCACCCCGCGATACTCGTGAACCTGCCCGCGAAGTCCGCTCAGCGCGCCGCCTTTCTGCGTTAGCAACTTCGACGCGGTGAGGCCGAGCGCGACGACGTATTTGGGCTTCACCAAGTCGAACTGGCGGCGGAAGAAGTCGCGACAGTTGGCGCATTCGGTGGTTGTGGTCGGTCGGTTCTTCGGCGGCCGGCACTTGATGATGTTGAAGAGATACTCTCGCGAAGCCGGGAGTTGGCACGCGGCGATGATGCGTCTGAGCAAGTGTCCGCTTTTGCCGACGAACGGTTCGCCCTGTGCGTCTTCGCCCGAACCGGGGGCTTCGCCCACAAACGCGACCTCCGCGTCGAGCGGTCCGGTCCCGAACACGGTTTGCAAGCGGGTGGCGAACAACTCGCTACACTTGTCGCACGCGGCAACTTCGGCGCGAAGTACTTCGAGTTCGCGCTGGCGTGTTTCCAGTGGGTCTTCTTGTTCTGGCGCTACGACGGGCGCCACATCAGCCTGTTTAGCCACGACCCTAAGGGGAGCGTGTACGAGAGCCTCGCCACGCGGCACGAACAGCACGCCTGCGGCGCGGAGCGATTCGAGGTGCGACCGCACCTGCTGAACGAGATCGATTGAGCCATCGGCCACGCGAATCACCTCGGCGCATTCGTACTGCCCAAGAGTACTTGAAGCACCCACTTGTCATCAATGTCGGGTCGTCGGCAGCACGAGTCGAGCAAGTCCGCGCAAATCACGCCGGTGCGCCGATCAGTTCCTTCAGCTTCGGCATCCCCACCCGCGTGCAGTAGTCGCCGAATAGCTCGCCCTTTGTGCGCTCCATCGCGAACGCCGCGAATACCTTCGACAACTTGGGAACGATTTGCTCCAGTGGAACACTGTCTTGGATTTCCGTATTCAACCGGCGGCCGTAGCTGTCGCCGCCGATGTACAGCGTGTACTTCGTGCCGCCGCGACCCACAATCCCGACCTCGCTCTGATACGGACGCGCGCACCCGTTCGGGCAACCGGTCATCCGCACGCTGATCGGTTCATCGCCTAACCCCACTTCCTTCAAGGCAACTTCGAGTTGATCGACCAAACCCGGTAGCGCGCGTTCGCTCTCGGTCAGCGCGAGCGGGCATGTTGGCACCGCGGGACACGCCATGCTCAACCGCTGTACCTGCGATAGCGTTTCGGGACGCGGAATGCCGTATTCGTTCAGCATCGAATCGACACCCGCGCGGTCCGCCATCGACAGCCCACACAGCATGATGTCCTGCTGTGTCGTGAGCCGCACTTCGCACTTGTATTGCGCGACTATCGCTCGCAACCCGGCCCGCATCCGAAGCGATCCGTCGTCTTTGATGCGACCGTTCTCCACGGAGAGGCCCAAGAACCATTTACCAGCGCCCATGCTCTGCCAGCCGTGGTGCAGATCGAGACCGGTGATTTCCACCTCGCGTGGCAATTGGGCCGGGCGCTGGAAGTAGTCGCGGTAGAACACTTCGCGGAACTTCTCCAAGCCCCAATCCTTCATCACGTACTTGAGACGCGCCCGCTTGCGGTTGGTGCGGTCGCCGTGGTCGCGGAACAACTTGATGATACCCTCCGACGCGGCAAGCACTTCATCCGGCGAGATGAAACCCACGGGTTGCGCCAGAAGGGGGTACGTGTCCGGGTTCGAGTTCGTCTGGCCCTGTCCACCACCCGCGAACAGGTTGTAGCCCACCAGGTTTCCGTTTTCGGTGATCGCCTGGAAACCGAGGCACTGCGCGAGGATGTCGGTGCAGTTGTCGTGCGGCAGCGAGAACGCCACCTTGAATTTCCGCGGCAGGTACGTTTTCCCGTAGATCGGTTCCTCGGTGCTTGCGTCGTCACCGAACTTCGCGGGTTCGCCGTTGAGCCAGATTTCGTGATAGGTCTGCTTGCCGGCTTTGGGCGCGAGGTGTGCCGCGACCGCTTCGCAGTCGAGCATCATGCGGGCACGCGTCGGGTCTGGTAGCGGGGCAGGGCACGTCAGCACGTTGCGGTTCACGTCGCCGCACCCACCGAGCGTGGTCACGAGGCTCGCGTTGATCGCGGCCATCGTCGCTTTGAGTTTGCCTTTCAACACGCCATGGAACTGGAAGCTCTGGCGCGTCGTGATGCGGAGCGTGCCGTTCGCGTACTGCCCGCAGATTTCGTCCATTGCGAGGTACTGATCCCAGGTCAACTTCCCGCCGGGGAGTTTCAACCGGATCATGAACATGTACGCCTTGCCCACACCCGCCTTCGCACGCGTCTTACGCGCGTCGCGATCCTCCTGCTCGTAACTCCCGTGAAACTTGATGAGGCTCTTGTTCGCGTCACTGAGGGACTCGATCGAAGGGTCGGCGATTTCCTCCGCGAGCGTGCCGCGAAGGTAGCGGCTCTCTTCCTTGTGGCCTTCGACGGGAGACAACTTCGGTGTGGCAGCGTCGGACATCTTGTACCTGTGCTTTGGTGGCGCGCGTTCGTGTACAGTTTGTTTTACTTCTCATCGACCATTTCGGAAGCCCACTTTGCCGTGAACACTCATCCGGGAACTGACGGATGAATTGCGGTGCTGCTGGGGCGGTGCTGACGCCACTTTCGGCTTTTCGGGGCGGGGACTCCCCTCTTGGCCGTGTGGGTGCGATAATACTCCGCGTGATCGCGGTTCGCCGCGGTCCGGTTCTACCCACCGCGTTCCCCTTCGCACCTAGGAGACCCGTTCGTGAACAATCCGCTCCGCATCCTCGTCGGCTGCGCCGCGCTGGCCGCCGGCCTGTGGGTCGTCAGCAGCCCCGCCCCCGCCGGCACACCGGACCTTCCGAAGGAGTCGTACAAGAAGGCCGCCGACGCGGACCTCAAGTTCCTTCAAACACGACTCGACGAACTCGCCAAGGCCGACGAGCCTTCGCTTCGGTCCGCGAAGCCGGCGACGGCCGCGACTCTGATGCTCGCCACCTACGCCGACATCCTCGGTGACGCGGCGTTCAAGGCCGAGATACTCAAAGTTGGCGAAGCGGTCTACGCGAAGAAGTACAAGGAAGCCGCGGAGATGGCGAAGAAGCTCACCATCAAGCCCGGCACACCCGGAAAGCCCGGTGGCCCGCTCGCCAAACTCGCCGCGTTCGAGAAGGAGAAGGACAAGGACATCACCTACCTGCCGACCACGATGAAACTGTTCAGCAACACGCAGGTGCTCAAGATCCCGGCGGGGCTGAACATCGAGAAGGATCTCAAGGACATGATCGCGAAGACCAACCCGCCGCCGAAGCTCGATCTGACCGCGATCGAGATCCTCGCGGTGCGGTCCGCGGTGATCAACGAGTACGCGCTGCTCCACCCGAACGAGAAGGCACGCGACAAGGATCTGAAGACCTGGGATAAGTGGGCCAAGCAGTCGATCGATTTGAGTAAGGAGATCGTCACGGAAGTCACGAAGAAGACCCCGGACCCGAAAGTGATCCGCACGAAACTGACGCTGCTCGACGCCGCCTGCACCGAGTGCCACGGTAAGTTCCGCTTCGACGACTGATCGAACACCTTTGCGTACCAACGTGACTGCGGCTCGCCCGCCGCGGTCCAACTTCTATCCCACCTCACCCGTTCGCGCTCACTCTGGAGAAAAGTTCGTGACTCACTCGTTTCGCACCCTCGTTGGCTGTGCCGTGCTGATTGCCGGCCTATGGATCGTCGGCAGCCCCGCCCCGGCGCCGGCAGGCACGCCGGACTTGCCGAAGGAGTCGTACAAGAAGGCCGCCGACGCGGACCTCAAGTTCCTTCAGACTCGCCTCGACGAACTCGCGAAGGCCGACGAACCGTCGCTTCGGTCCGCGAAGCCGGCGACGGCCGCGACCCTGATGCTCGCGACCTATGCCGACATCCTCGGCGACGCGGCGCTCAAGGCCGATGTGCTCAAGGTCGGCGAGGCAGTCAACGCGAAGAAGTACAAGGAGGCCGCGGACATGGCCAAGAAGCTCTCCATCAAACCCGGAACACCCGGCAAGGCCGGCGGCGACCTGCCCAAATTCGGTCCTTTCGAGATGGCGAAGGACAAGGACATCACCTACCTGCCGACCACGATGAAACTGTTCAGCAACACGCAGGTGCTCAAGATCCCGGCGGGGCTGAACATCGAGAAGGATCTCAAGGACTGGACCGCGAAGGACAAGGTGGTGAAGCTCGACCTCGCGGCCGTCGAACTCCTCGCGGTGCGGTCCGCAGTGATCAACGAGTACGCGTTGCACAACCCGAACGAGAAGGCCCGCAACAAGCCGGCGACCGAGAAGGACTGGAAGGATCTCAGCAAGCAGTCGGTCGATCTGAGCAAGGATCTCGTCGCGGAAGCGACGAAGAAGACGCCGGACCTGAAGGTGATTCGCGCGAAACTGACGCTCCTCGACGCCGCCTGCACCAACTGTCACAACAAGTTCCGCTTCGACGAATGACCGAAGGCGGAAGAGTAGTCGCACGATAAACGCAGATACGACACGACCAGACAAGACAAGAGTGTTTTGAAGAACTCTGCTTTCTTGTCTGGTCGTGTCGTATCTGCGTTTAGAGCGATTTCAGTTAATGCGTAGCGTCTGGTCCGAGCCGCGACCGTCAGGGCTGACAGGGGTCCACGACATGGTTTGCGCGTGGCCTGTGAAAATGCGGTGAAAACCGCTCGAAAGTGCCAGGTGTCCTTGAGAAATTTGGCTCTTCAAGTGCCGAGGAGTCCGAAATATCAACGGTGGCAAGTCGCTTCAAGACAAGGAGTTATT